>NZ_JBEPMX010000007.1:0-149254 GCF_040545925.1 Alkalibacillus flavidus | reverse complement strand
CACCTGTTCCCATGCCGAACACAGCAGTTAAGCTCTCTAGCGCCGATGGTAGTTGGGGTTCTTCCCCTGCGAGAGTAGGACGCCGCCGGGCTGAAATATTCCTTCATGGACAGTTAAACATATTCCAGCGTAGCTCAGAGGTAGAGCAGTTGGCTGTTAACCAATTGGTCGCAGGTTCGAATCCTGCCGCTGGAGCCATTTATTGGAGAGCTGTCCGAGTGGTCGAAGGAGCACGATTGGAAATCGTGTAGGCCGCTACCGCGGTCTCGAGGGTTCGAATCCCTCGCTCTCCGCCATTAAGCACACGGCCCGTTGGTCAAGTGGTTAAGACACCGCCCTTTCACGGCGGTAACACGGGTTCGAATCCCGTACGGGTCATTTTTGATCGGAGGATTAGCTCAGTTGGGAGAGCACTTGCCTTACAAGCAAGGGGTCGGTGGTTCGAGCCCGCCATCCTCCACCATTTAAAATTATTGGTTGACTTTCAACTTAATAAAAAGTACACTAATAAACGTGTCATGTTTAGTTTTCACTGGGATCCATAACAATGGATTAACAGTCAATATCGCGGGGTGGAGCAGTCTGGTAGCTCGTCGGGCTCATAACCCGGAGGTCGTAGGTTCAAATCCTACCCCCGCAACCAAATTGGTCCGGTAGTTCAGATGGTTAGAATGCCTGCCTGTCACGCAGGAGGTCGCGGGTTCGAGTCCCGTCCGGACCGCCATTTTAAAAATGAATAATCGCAAGTGTTATCATTCATTGGCTCGGTAGCTCAGTCGGTAGAGCAACGGACTGAAAATCCGTGTGTCGGCGGTTCGATTCCGTCCCGAGCCACCATTTGTTTGGAGGGGTAGCGAAGTTGGCCAAACGCGGCGGACTGTAAATCCGCTCTCTCAGAGTTCGGCGGTTCGAATCCGTCCCCCTCCACCACTTTTAGGGGTATAGTTTAATGGTAAAACGAAGGTCTCCAAAACCTTTGATGTGGGTTCGATTCCTACTACCCCTGCCATATGGCGGTCGTGGCGAAGAGGTTAACGCACCGGATTGTGGCTCCGGCATTCGAGGGTTCGAATCCCTCCGGTCGCCCCATTTGATATTGGGCCATCGCCAAGCGGTAAGGCAACGGCTTTTGGTGCCGTCATGCGTAGGTTCGAATCCTACTGGCCCAGCCACTTGCGGAAGTAGTTCAGCGGTAGAACACCACCTTGCCAAGGTGGGGGTCGCGGGTTCGAATCCCGTCTTCCGCTCCATTTTTTTAATTCTAGACTTCTCAAAATACCAGCTATCGATGGCGGCATAGCCAAGTGGTAAGGCAGAGGTCTGCAAAACCTTTATCACCGGTTCGAATCCGGTTGCCGCCTCCATATCTCATTTCAAATTGATTACATAAGCCAAGTTGGTAGACGTTACGTTTATCAACTTTTTTTGTTTTATAGTCCGCTGTTTTCCCGTCTCTATTGCTATCTATCGACGTTCTCTACAGTCCATCATGATATTTTTTCATACATTCACTCTTGCTATATTAATTATTTTCTATTACACTCAATATATAGTTGTTTTGTTACAACTTAAAACTACATATTGTATTCAGCTTATGCGGATGCCTTTGATAGGCTTAATAGGGAATTTGGTGCAAGTCCAAAACTGCCCCCGCAACTGTAAGCGTGGATGAAATGGGAATGACCACTTTATAAGATGAGTTAGAGCTACTTATAAGGGAAGGCCCAGAGTAAAAAGAAGCGTAAGTCAGGAGACCTGTCTGTATGAGCCGAGTTACATTGTCTTCGGGGTGAAAGAGAATGGAACGACAGCGGTGATTACAGGTAGGTAACAACTCTACCATTGTCATATAAGTCGTTTTATTCGCTTTCAACCTCGTTGGAAGCGAATTTTTTTGTATTAGGGAGGTTTCTACATGTCGATGGTGACGAATGTAAGTACAGTCGTTTTAAATGGTGATGATCAAAGTGCTTTTTCAGAAAAGCGACTTCGCCAGTTTATTCACGATGTGACGGAAGGTTATGAGCATTTAGATGTCTTGTCGTTTGAAGAAAAAGTGATGATGACGATGACTCAAAAAGGCGAAGTAACAACACATCAAATTACGAATGAATTATTGTTGCGAGGTTTAGACCATATTAGCCCTCAAGAACCTGATTGGACGTACGTATGCGCAAGAATTTACTTGCGTCAAATGTATCAACAAGCAGCATATAATCGACAATACGAGTCAAATGAACGTTATGGATCGTATTATGAACTGCAACAATTACTTAGCAACAAGGGGATTTATAGTTTTGATATATTAGATCATTACTCGAAAGAAGAACTGGACGAAGCGAGTTCTTGGATCGTATCTGAACGCGATGAAGCGTTTACCTACATTGGACTTAGAACATTAGCCGATCGTTATTTAGCGACAGATCATGATGGACACGTCTATGAATTGCCTCAAGAACGATTTCTAACCATTGCGTTAACGTTAATGATGCATGAGCCACAATCCAAACGCATGGAGCTAGCAAAGGAAGCATATTGGGCGTTAAGTAACCTTTATATGACGGTTGCAACGCCAACACTTGCCAATGCGGGTAAATCGTATGGGCAATTGTCGAGCTGTTTTATCGAGACAGTCGATGATAGCTTACAAGGGATTTATGATTCAAATACAGATATTGCGAACTTATCGAAAAATGGGGGCGGCATCGGCGTTTACCTTGGCAAGATTCGTTCACATGGCAGTTCGATTAAGGGATTTAAAGGTGTTTCGAGCGGTGTAATGCCGTGGATGAAGCAATTGAACAATACGGCTGTCAGTGTGGATCAACTCGGCCAACGTCAGGGGGCTATAGCGGTTTATTTAGATATTTGGCATCGAGATATTTTTAAGTTTTTGGATGCGAAATTAAATAACGGCGACGAACGTCAACGGACGCATGATCTGTTTACAGGAGTGACGCTACCGGACCTTTTCATGGAGAAAGTGGAAGCCCGTGACGATTGGTATTTGTTTGATCCACATGAAGTAAGAGAGGTAATGGGTTTTAGTTTAGAAGATTATTATGATGAAAAGCTGGGATCTGGGGCGTTTAGAGAGAAATACGAAGCATGTGTGAACCATCCTGAATTGACGAAAGAAACTGTGCCCGCGATTGATGTAATGAAACGAATAATGGTCAGTCAGCTTGAGACGGGGACGCCTTATATGTTTTATCGTGATGAGGCAAATCGGCAAAATCCCAACCATCACACCGGTATGATTTATTGTTCAAATCTTTGTACTGAAATTATGCAAAACCAAAGCGCGACAACAGTTGATGAGCAGTATACCGAAGACGGTAAAATTGTCGTGACGAAATCGCCTGGGGACTTCGTGGTTTGCAATTTATCGAGTATCAATTTAGGCAAAGCGGTTCCTGCAGAAGTTCTTGAGCGTCTGATTCCGATTCAAGTCCGCATGTTAGATAATGTGATTGATTTAAACCATATTCCAGTGTTACAAGCACAAATGACGAATCAAAACTATCGTGCCGTCGGATTAGGGACATTTGGGTATCATCATTTGTTAGCCTTAAACGAGATCGCATGGGAGTCTGAAGAGGCAATACAATTCGCAGATGAGTTATATGAACAGATTGCTTATTTAACGATTCAAGCGAGTATGAAGTTGGCGCAAGAAAAAGGCGCTTATCCGTTGTTTAAGGGGTCGAAATGGGATGATGGAAGCTATTTTGATGATAAAGGCTATACGAGTGAAGTATGGCAAAGGTTGAAACAAGACGTGCAGTCATATGGCCTTAGAAATGGCTATTTAATGGCTGTCGCACCGAATTCTAGTACGAGCATTATTGCAGGGAGCACGGCGAGTATCGATCCAATATTTAAGAAATTTTATTCTGAGGAAAAGAAGGATTATAAAATTCCGGTCACAGCACCAGACTTAAATCCTAAAACGTTTTGGTATTATAAATCGGCTTACGATATCGATCATCAATGGACGATTGAACAAAATGCAAAGCGTCAACGCCATATTGACCAAGCTATTTCCTTTAACTTTTATGTCCGAAATACGATTAAAGCGAAAGAATTGCTCGATTTGCATTTATCGGCTTGGAAGTCAGGTTTTAAAACGACGTACTATACGCGCTCAACGTCTTCAGATATTGACGATTGCGTAAGTTGTGAGTCATAAAGGAGGTTAATCATGGAACAGACAATGCGAGAACGCCAATTATATGATTTGAATGCGCCTAATCAATCGACAGGTATTATTAACGGTGAAAGTTCAAATGTTCTTAACTGGGATGATGTCCGGTTCAAATGGGCCTATCCGATGTATAAAAATATGCTCGCTAACTTCTGGACGCCGTTTGAAATCAACATGTCGAACGATCAGAAACAGTGGGCTGAATTAACGGAAGACGAACGCGAATCGTTTAAAAAGATCATCGGCTTATTAGCGTTTTTAGATTCAGTACAAACGGATTATTCGGCAAAAGTAGCCGATTATTTAACCGACTCGAGTCTGGCAGCACTGATGCAAGTGTTATCCTTTCAAGAAGTTGTTCATAACCAGTCTTATTCGTATGTCTTGTCATCTCTCGTTGATAAACAAGAGCAAGATGCTATTTTCGAATATTGGAAGCATGATGAGGTGTTAATGGAACGGAATCAGTTTATTGCTGATGGGTATGAACGGTTTGTGAAAGAAAAATCACCGCAAGCTTTCATAGAATCGGTCGTGTATGATGTCGTGTTAGAAGGCTTGTTTTTCTATGCAGGATTTGCGTTTTTCTACAACTTAGCCCGTAATCAGAAGATGGTGTCAACGAGCACGATGATTAACTATATTAATCGCGATGAACTATTGCACGTGAATTTGTTTGCTCATATCTTTAAAGAAACGTTGAATGAGAATCCTGAATTGAATACAGATGAGAATCTGCAATTCGTGACAGATACATTTCGCGAGGCGACAGCACTAGAAGTGAAATGGGGCGAACATATCATTGGTAATAAAATTGATGGGATCAATATGAATGAGTTAGAACAATACATTCAATACACAGCGAATAAACGGTGTAAGTTAATGGGGGCACCTATCCCATTTCCAGACGTCCAAGACAATCCGCTTAAATGGATTAAGGCCTATAAAGATGCCGACGAAGGTAAGTCCGATTTCTTCGAGCAGAAATCGCGTCAATATACGAAAGTGTCGGATGATAACGGATTTGATGAATTGTAAATTTGAGTGGCATAGTATCTTGACAAACAAGCCATTTCGTCATATTATGGTTAATGCACGTGAAAAAACGTGTCCATGCCGGTGTGGCGGAATTGGCAGACGCGCGTGACTCAAAATCACGTTCCCTCGTGGAGTGCCGGTTCGAGCCCGGCCACCGGTACTATAATTCAAATAAAACCCACAAATGTTGAGCAATCAATATTTGTGGGTTTTATTTTTTGATTAGAGCTAAAGTAACGGTCAATACCGATAAGCACTATCACACGTACTAGCCTGTGGTTCATAATAACAATGTTCTTTATAACGTCCGGTAAGGGGTTGGCTGAACCATGTTGGAGGGCATTCATCATACGGATTAAAATACCAAAGCGCGTACTTTGCAGGTTGTTGTCTCCAATACTTCACAACTTGTCGGGCTAATCGTTTTTCTGTTTCTCGTGCTCGTTGATAAAATAAATTTCCTTCTTGCACAGCTTCAAAAGAATAATTTCCGCCTTGAATTTGAAAGATTACGTCACGTATAGAGCTTAATCCTTCAAAGTCCAAACAATTCGCTCGTGCTCGGTTGACGATGACGTTCCCTACCATTAACATACCTAGTCGACCTTCACCGACGGCTTCCGCACGAATCATTCTTGCAATTAAATCGATGTCACTCTCGGTATATGCGACTCTCGCCACGGTTATCACCTCATAACTATTTTATGAAAACAACTGACGTCAATGAATGTTTTATAAACTTTATGAAATCACACGCTATTTGACACAGAAGCGCTTTCTTTATTAATATATGAATATATATTAATATAATCATATTCAGAAGGGGTGTATCCCTATGAGTGATGAGCAACATATGAAGATGCATCATGAATCTTTAGATAACGAGACGCTTTTTGTTGTGTCACAAACGTTCAAAGCGCTTGGTGACCCTACGCGTATTCAGATACTTCATTTACTATTTCATGATGAATATTCGGTGAATGGGATCGCTCAAGCCTTAGACTTAAGACAATCAACAGTCTCTCACCAGCTCCGATTTTTGAAAAACTTACGCTTAGTTAAATATCGTCGAGACGGTACAACACTATATTATTCGCATGATGACGAACATGTGATGAAAATGTTAGAGCAAACGATCGAACACGCTCGTCATAGTTAACATTGTAGAATTTGGAGGTATTAAGATGGGGCATGATCATGGACATGACCATACACACGGTGCGAATAAAAAAGCACTGTTTATTAGTTTTTTAATTACGAGTGGTTTTATGATTATCGAAGCAATTGGTGGTTTTTTGACAAATAGTCTTGCCTTATTATCGGATGCGGGTCATATGTT
Organism: Alkalibacillus flavidus; assembly: GCF_040545925.1. Classification (NCBI taxonomy): domain Bacteria; kingdom Bacillati; phylum Bacillota; class Bacilli; order Caryophanales; family Bacillaceae; genus Alkalibacillus; species Alkalibacillus flavidus. Next base: position 142,670 of record NZ_JBEPMX010000007.1, on the reverse strand, counting down.
GAGTGATTCAGTCTCACTTGGTGTTGGCTTACTCGCATTTACGCTTGGTGAAAAAGTGGCGGACTATAGTAAAACATTCGGTTATAAACGGTTTGAAATATTAGCGGCTGTGTTTAATGGTGTCACGTTAGTATTCATTGCGCTTTATATTTTTTATGAAGCGTATCAACGTTTTATTGATCCACCTGAAGTCGCTTCGATCGGAATGCTTGTGATTGCGATTATTGGTTTTGCGGTTAATGTGTTAGTCGCTTGGATCTTGATGCGCCAGGGTGATACAGAAGACAATTTAAATTTAAGAGCTGCTTTCCTCCATGTTTTAGGTGATTTACTCGGTTCAGTTGGAGCGATTGTAGCAGCATTACTTATTATGTTCTTCCAATGGGGGTGGGCTGACCCGCTAGCGAGTGTCATCGTCGCTAGTTTAGTTTTAATTAGTGGCGTAAGGGTATCGAGAGAATCGGTTCACGTCTTAATGGAAGGTAAACCAAAGAATGTAGATTTAGACGAAGTTGTTCAAAGTATAACGAGTATCGATGGTGTCCAAAGTATTCATGATTTACACGTATGGAGTATAACGAGTGGTCAAAATGCGTTGTCATGTCATGCTGTTGTAGAAGATGATTTAACCGTGAGTGAATGCCAATCGCTGCTACGAGGAATTGAACATGAACTGGAACATCAAAAAATAGGTCACGTGACCATTCAGTTAGAAAATGACGATCATCCGCATGACGATTCCTTAATGTGTCAATTGGATACAGAAAGTCATCATTAAATGTTGAAGTCGATTTGGAGTGGATAACATATGATTGATATCTTTATATCGTTAAGCCCTGTGATGCAAGCATTACTCGCGACGTTATTTACGTGGGGGATGACGGCTTTAGGGGCTGCGCTTGTATTTACGACGAAAACGATGAGTCAAAAATTACTCGATGGGATGTTAGGGTTTGCAGGAGGTGTCATGATTGCGGCGAGCTTTTGGTCGTTATTGGCACCGGCGATTGATATGGCTGAATCTGATACATTGCCAGCGTGGGTAGCGGCAGCATCAGGATTTCTGACAGGTGCCTTTTTCCTTTGGGGGATTAATAAATTGATACCGCATATGCATCCGAATACGTCGATGACAGACGCTGAAGGGATGAATCCGAGCAAGCGTAAACGAAGTACGTTGTTAATTTTAGCGATTACGTTGCACAATATTCCAGAAGGTTTGGCCATTGGCGTGTCTTTTGGAGCAGTCGCAGGCGGTTTTGATTCTACTTCACTTGCAGCCGCTGTGACATTAGCCCTTGGAATAGGTATTCAAAACTTCCCAGAAGGCACAGCTGTCTCGATGCCACTTCGACGAGAAGGGATGTCACGCCGGAGAAGTTTTATGTACGGTCAGTTTTCGGGTATGGTTGAGCCGATCTCAGCTGTTGTCGGGGTATTGGCGGTGACGATGATGGAACCGTTATTACCGTTTGCGCTTAGTTTCGCAGCAGGGGCGATGATTTTCGTCGTGGCTGAGGAAGTGATCCCTGGCTCGCATGAAAATGGCCATAAAGATTTAGCATCATTGAGTTTAATCGTAGGTTTTACGATTATGATGATGTTAGATGTGGCACTAGGTTGAAAAAGTCGCGATGATTTATAAAAAACAAACTTTTAAAATGCATAATTGATTAATCATTCGTTTTTTGTTACATTATAATTGTAACGAATAAGAAAAACTCATTTATAAATACAATTAACGAACATTGAATAATTGAATTAATATTCGATCTATATGTTTTTCATATAATAGCGGGGATATGGCCTGCGAGTTTCTACCAGTTTACCGTAAATAAACTGACTATGAAGAGCAGTACAGGGTGTAGTCTATCTATCATGATTAGAGGACAAGTGTAGTGTATACAGCTCGTCGTACTTGCTTTTCAGATGAAAAGTAGGTATGGCGAGCTTTTTTATTGTGATTAGAAAACCAAGAAGGGATGGGGTAAAATGGGACAATCAAATGAAGCGGGTGTCGTGACGTCTCATGAAAGTCATGAGGAACAGACATCTGTAGGGAAATCATTTTTTGTGGGGTTGCAGCATGTTTTGGCGATGGATTTGTTTATTCCGCCGATCATTTTAGCAGGGCTATTGTCTTTATCGGTCGGTGATACAGCGTTATTAATACAAATGACGTTTTTAGCGTGCGGGATTGCGACGTTAATTCAAGCTGGGTTTGCGATGAAATTACCCGTCATGCAAGGGCCTTCGTTTGTGCCGTTAAGTGCGTTAGCGGCGATTGGTTCGACATCGGGTATGGGGGCAATGATTGGTAGTTTAATGCCAGGTGCCATACTCATCGCGTTGTTAGGAAAACCGCTTAAGTTGTTTAGTAAAGTGGTATTGAAATTCATTCCGCCGATTGTGGCTGGAACGGTGATCGTGGTCGTTGGCATTTCGTTGATGCCGAGTGCGATTAATTCGATATATAGTGCTGAAGGGAGTTTTAATGTTAATTTCTTTATAGCCTTTTTAACGGCAGCTGTCCTAATTGGTAGTATGTATATCGGTGAGAAGACGGCTTCACAGTTTAAATTTATTAAATTAATGTCGGTGATTTTATCGCTTGGCATTGGGACGATTACCGCTTCATTCTTCGGTTTAGTCGATTTCTCATCAGTCGCTTCGTCGTCTTGGTTTGCTTTACCGAGTATTTTTGCTTTAGGGACACCGACGTTTGAATTAGATGCGATTTTAATTATGATGTTGATTTATGTCATTGTCGTGATTGAAACGACCGGTACGTGGTTTACGGTCAGTGAAGTGTCAGATCAAGAGCTAGATGATAAACGGCTCAATGGCGGTGCGTTTGGCGAAGGGTTAGGTTGTTTTGTCGGGTCGTTGTTTGGTGGTACGCCTGTGACAGGTTATTCATCCAATGCCGGTATTATTGCGATTACAGGTGTTCGGAATCGTAGACCCATTTTAGCAGGCGGTATGATTTTAGTTGCGTTAGGCATGATGCCGAAATTTATGAATGTGATTGCTAGTATTCCTGGTGTCGTTATTAATGGAGTGTTTGCGATTTTATGTGTTGTGATTATGATGAACGGTTTTAAAGTCATTAAACATTCACCATTTACTGAACGGAATATGATCGTCATTGGTGTACCCGTGATGATGGCTATGTTTGCGGTGCTCATTCCAGCTGAGGTGTCGAATTCGCTTCCGAATATCGTTATGTATATCGTGTCGTCTGGGACGGCTGTAGGAGCTATTAGTGCCCTCGTATTAAATATCGTGTTACCTGAAAAATCGGATGATCAAACGGTGACGACAGAAAGGGAGATGACGTATGCAACAAGATAAATTATGGAATCAATGGCATCCTGTTTGTAAGGCAGATGAGGTGACCGATGAACCGAAACAAGTCCGTGTGTTAGGCGAGCCTGTTGTGTTATTTCGTAACGAAAGAGGTGTCCACGCGTTTAAAGACTTGTGCATTCACCGCGGTGCTTCCTTATCGTTAGGAAAAGTTGTCGATGGGCGCTTAGTTTGTGCTTATCATGCGTGGGAGTATGACGGCACCGGAGCATGTGTTAAGATTCCAGCACTTCCTTGTGAACGCCCGATCCCTAAAAAGGCAAAAGCAGTCGTCTATCATTGTCAAACTTATTTAGGCCTGATTTGGGTCTGTTTAGGTGATGCGCCTGAAGCCCTTGTTGACTTTCCAGAGTATGGATTAGACGATCATCGCACGGTAATTTGTGGTCCTTATGACGTGAAGGCGAATGCACCGCGCATTATCGAAAATTTCCTCGATGTGTCACATTTGATGTTTGTGCATGAAGGCATGTTGGGGGATGCTGACCATGCTGAAGTTGTCGATTATGATGTGAATTTTGTCGATGGTCGATTTATCACGAGTAAGATTCCTGTTTATCAGCCAGATGCAGATGGTCGTGGACAAGGTGGTTATACGGATTATGTTTATGAAATTTTAAGCCCGACGGTTGCACGGTTTACGAAAACGACGGAAGGCTTGGATGAGGCATTGACGATCTTTACGGCTGTGAACCAATTAGATGATGAACAGTGCCAAGTCTTTATGTTATTAACGCGAAATTATGAATTAGATCAACCAGATGAGCCTTATCGAGAGTTTCAAGACACGATTTTTTATCAAGACCTCGATATTGTCGAAAGTCAAAAGCCAGAATTGCTGCCGTTAGATTTGCAAGCTGAAATGCATCTTAAATCAGATGCCCTTACGATCGCTTACCGTCGTTGGTTAGATGAGCTAGGCATTGAAAACGGTACGATTCAAAAGCAGTCAACGAGAACCTAGCGTCATCAACAATTAATGTGATATAGAATCAAGAGCTTTAGGCTTTTGGTTCTATTTTTATTTGTGTTAATGCAATGCCTAATAAGATGAGTGTTGAACCAGCCATAATACTGGCAGTCAGCGCTTCATTTAATAATAAATGACTGAATAATAAGCCAAACATTGGCACTAACAACGTTGAAATGGTTGCTGTCACCATATCGACAGTGCTCATAATCACATACCATACGGTGAAACAAAGGGCTGAGGCAAGGACGCCTGAAAACATTATGTAATAAATACTTTCAGCAGTGAAATCTATAGATTGTCCGCCTTCCATGACGAGTGTCGCAAGGAAAATCCCGATGACACCGAACAACATTTGAAAGGCAGATGACTGAATTTTCGGTAGGTCGGACACTTTTAATCGATACAAAATATTCGCCCCAGCCCATGATACAGCGCTTAAAATAATAAGTAGTTCTCCTGCAATGACAGCCAGGCTTTGGCCTAGCCAAATATCCCACCCTAAAATGGTCAGTAAACCGAGTAGTCCTGATACAAGTCCTGCTGTCCTCCATCGAGTCAATGGTTCGCCTAACCATTTCACCGCAAATAAACTACTCCAAACGGGCATGGAATATAACAACACCGACGATTTTCCAGCTTCAACAAACATTAACGCAAACATCACTAACGTGAAAACAACCGTCGTTTGTAAAAAGCCGATCGCCATTAAAGGCTTCACGTATCGTTTTGGAGGAAAGCCGAGTCGCGTGATCCAAACGATCAGAAGTAAAGTTAAGGCGCCTGTTCCGAAGCGGAATGACGAAAAGGTGAATGGTCCCATATAGTCGAGCGAGGCCTTCATTAACACCCACGTATACCCCCATATAAGGGTGATGGTAATCATCAGGCTCCAAACGATGAATTTGCTTTGTGCTAGTTTTTTTGGTTGATTGAGCTTATCCATGGTTTGCCTCCAAAATGATGTCGCTAAACATTATCGTAACATAATGAAGGACAAGCTGTTAGACAAATGATGGACGGTTTTTAGTAAGCTTGCTTTTCCATATCGATATACATCTTTTGATAGACGTTGGATTCTTCTTTTAATCCTTTTTCTAAATACGTTTTCGAGATCCATTTTAACGGTTTTGTGTCATTTGGACTTAGTTCTGATGCCATGCTGAAACAGTCGAGTGCTTGGTCCCATTGTTTGAATTCGAAATATAATTCGCCTAATGATTGAATGTGGTCTAAGTCGTTATTTAATGTGTAAATACGGTCAAATTTAGTTAAGACGTCTGCGTTTGGATTTAAGTCGCGGAATGGACTTAACCATTTATTCAATTCATCTAAGTCATAATGCGTGAGTAATTGGCTCACAATCGGTTGCAGTATTCTGTCTATTTCATCTGGGTTGTATTCAATTAGTTTGAGAAGCAGTCGTTGTAGTCCCTGTGGGTGAGACGTCAAATGGTCTGATGGTTGTCGTGTGAACATGTCGATTAATTGTGTTGCTTCATGATCAGAGAGGTCTAGGTCGTATCTTAAGACAATACTCGATAATCGTTCGACTTGCCCGTGCTCGATACATGTTGTTAATAGACGGTTGTGTAAGGCTTTAGTGGACGTATATGTTGTTAAGTCATCATAAAGGTTTAACAAATCATGGTTGGATAAGGTATCAGGGAAGTTTTGTTCAAATAGGCTTAATAAAGCGTCTGTTTGATGGTGCATCAATTGATGATAGAGGGTCATCGTGATTTCGAGTTGTCTTGCTTCTGATTGAAGATGGTTGATGTAGCGGTCGAGATACTCGTCATGGTTGTGGAACATGATTTTTTCGGATTCAATCATATCGTGTTGGAACAGTTTGTCGTCTTGGTTTTGATACATCGTAAAGTATTTTTTGAAGATGCGGTCATTCGTTAAGGACTTAACGAGACTATGGTTGGGAGCGAAGTCTTTCATGATTCTCACGATTTGATAAGCAGAAAATAATTGCCCTTCACGGCGGTCTTCGTAAAACATGGCTTTGAGTTGGTCGAATAGTTGTTGTTTGGATATGAACGATTCAAACATCGTGAGCATGTAGGCTTGGTCATGTTTCGGGTATTTATCGTTAAGCTTGCGAAGTAATTGTTGGTTATTGATGACTTTCATATGAGGGTTGTTTGTTGTAATGGCTTGTATGAACGGATGTGGGGCATCGTGTACATGGCCGTCACTGAAGGCTTTGGCGGTAAAGGAATGACGTTTAAGCGTCGACGTCGTTTTAGCCGTGATGTATTTTCCTTTATAGAAAAATAAATAATAGAGTTGTCTTGAGTCATCGATTGCTTCAATAATCTGGGCACGAACATAATTGGTGAGTCGTAATGCCTTCAACGTGATTGGGTGTTGTTTGTGGTTATAAATCGTTATCGGTTGTTCCATCTTGAACCCCTCCTTATGGTGTTAAGCATATCATAATTTCCTTATATTGAGTATATTTTTGCAAGATGATATTATTAGAATAATAAAAAATTCCATGGTAAAGGATTGATCCTATTAATAAAATCATGAAAATTGGCGTGACTGTTGTTTCGACATCGGTTGGGGTTTATCTATTGATCGCACACGGTTTAGCGTTGTTAGGTCCTGTCGAAGAGCCAAAGAATCAAGTGACCGATTTGAATTTTAATGAGATCGAAACATCAAGTGAGTCTACCCCGTCATTACAAACGTACGAAGCGCGTGATGGGACTCGGTTATCGTATCGATCGTATCAGTCTGAAGCGGACCGAGTGCTTGTATTATTGCATGGGTCTGGTTATCATAGTCGTTACTTAGCGCCGCTTGCTAGTCGGTTGGCTGATGCGGGAGTGGCGACAGTTTATACCCCGAATATGCGAGGGCATGGGCCAAATCCTGAAAAGCGTGGGCAAGTTGATTATATTGGCCAATTAGAACATGATATTGATGATCTGATGGCTCATATCAAAATGACACATCCCAATCAGCCTATTATTCTCGGTGGTCATTCGAGTGGGGGCGGGACGGTTATTCGTTATGCGGGTGGCAGTGGCGAGCACGATATTGCCAAGTATTTATTAATTGCGCCTTATATTCATCATGAATCAGATGTCAATAATAGCGAAAACGGCTGGGCAAACGTCAGCCTTCCGCGGATGATTGGATTATCTATGTTAAATCAGATTGGGCTCACGTATTTAAACGGGCAATCAGTGATTTCGTTCAATATGCCTGAAGCCTACCGTGACGGAACCGAAACGTTGACGTATGATTATCGATTACAAACATCCATGCATCCTCGTTCAGATTTTCAATCAGATATCGCAGGTTTAGATGAAGAGACACTCGTTGTTGCAGGTACAGATGATGGATCGTTTCATGCAAAAGCATATGAGGAAGTTTTTGCGTCTAATCAATTAGTTAATGTGACCATTTTAGATGGGTTGTCTCATTTCGGGATTTTGCGTGATGAAGATGCTCAAAAGGTGATGAGCGAGTGGATAGAAGATTAGTATGCTCATGGTCAGCTTTAGAGAAGAGTTTGGGTAGTATTTCCAAGCTCTTTTTTATTTAATATAAAGGCTTTATTAAAGTCCGTTGTTGATATTGTGATCCGCTGCCGGTGGACGCTTTCCGCGGGCACGGCTCGAGCCAGGCAAAATCATCGAATAAGCTGCCTTGCAACTTGCACCGAGGAAGCCTACTTCGAAGCGTTAACTCGCAGACGCAGGTGCATCTCGCGGGGTCTCGAGACTCGTGCTGTTCCCGCAGGAGTCGCCACCTCCGCTCCTCACAATTCAACAACTCAGTGCTATTATCATTTAAAAATCAACATTAAACTTTAACAGAGCCAATATAAAAATTAATTTAAAAAATGAATGATTGCGACACCTTTAGACAGGATCATCGTCTAAAAGGGTAACAAAACAGAAAGGTGGGGTGATGATGACAGATGAAGAACTGATCCGGCAAGCGTTAGCTGGTGACGATAGCGCTGTAAGAGATTTGCATGAACGTTATGTGGACCGTGTGTTTCAGTACTTATATATACAAACGAACCATTATCATGATGCGGAAGAGCTCTTACAAGATGTGTTTTATAAGGCAGCGAAAAATTTGGCCAAATTCAAAGGACGATCGTCGTTCAAAACATGGCTGTTTTCGATATGTCGTCATGCCGTAATTGATTATTACCGTACAAATAAAAATGGACAGCACGAAACGTCGATGGACCATGATGTGGTGGAGGCATTGTCGGAATCGAAAGCGTCGGCAGAGTCTGTTGTCATGGGGCAATTTGGTTATGAAGATGTCGTAGACGATATATTAGATTTGCCCTATACGTACCGAGAAGTGTTGCATTTGCGGTTTATAGAAGGATTGTCCATTCGCGAGACAGCGAAAGTGATGGAGAAAACAACAGTTGCTGTGAAAGGCATTCAAAAACGGGCGAAAAAAGAACTGAGTCATCGGATGGAAAGCGAGGTGAGTGTTTATGAGTAGACAGACTCGACGTCACTTAGGTGAAACAGATAAACGTATTCGTGAAGCGATGGAACAGTCACAAGCCGATTTATCTGACCGCTCGAAGCACGATAGTATGATGGCAATGATGCGTGGTGTGAGTGAAGCGCGTGAAGAAGAGGGACATCAACAAAAACGCGAGCAGAAGCGGTCGTTTTGGTTTGCGATGAGTGGAACGGTTGCAGCGTTCGGTATCGGAGCTCTGTTACTCTTTAACACAGCACCGGTCCAAGAACAGATTGGAACATGGTTTGGCGAAGAGGATGCTCCAGCTGTAGACGAAGATGAAGAAGAGCAAGACGACCAAACGGAAGATACCGAAAATGATGAGGAGCCACAAGATGAGGATGACAATGAGGAGATTGAAGAAGAAGCTGATTTTGAAGTGAATAAACCGTCATTTGAAGTGGTGCCACCAGAAGATGTTGAACTGGATTCAAACAATCGTCTACCTTATCAAACGGTTGAGTTTTCATATGAAGGCAAAACATGGGAAGAGACGTTCACCCAATTTGAAGTAGATGCGCTACCTTTAAATATGTATATCCCTGAAGATTGGGAAGTGAGCGAGGAAACAGGTAATGGTGACCAAATAGAAGAACGGATCCGAATAGGCGATCATATTATGTTCGATTATTACAGTCCTGGTGCGAATGCCAATAATGTCGAAAGCTCCGTCGACGATATGGTGCAAAATAAAGGCATTCAGAGTGATGAGGTCAAAGCCTTATCTGAAGATGAGTTACCCGAGATCGGTCGCGGTATGCCTTATCATATTTTGGAAGGTGGTTACCACATCCTCATCGAAGGAGACACCTACCAAGAAATCTATTACGGTGAATTGAGTGGTCGGTATGTGAAGATGACGTTCGAATTTCCATACGATGAACCAGAACAATGGAGTGATGGTGACGTTTTGTTGCAGCTAATGTCACAGCAATTGCCTTCCGTTGTTGAAACGGACGATCAGTCGATTGATTCAGACACTGAGCGAGAAGAAGAACCGATGATTCAATATCAAGTTGATGATGGTGTCGCTGAACAAACATTTCAATTATTTTATAACGAAGAACTACAATTCAGTACGTATATACCATCCACTTATGAGTTAGAAGAAACTGAGGATGATCAAGTGGAACAATATATTTTCACGACATCTGATGACCGAGAAGGACAATTGAGTTTGGGTATATTTGATGAAGATGTGTCACGCCAAGAAGCGTGGGATTATATTTTAGACAATTTTGCACAAGGACGTAATGGCGCACAAAACCCACCTAGTTGGGCAGTTGATGAATATCGTTATGGGCCAGGGACTGACGCAACTGGTCGGGCTATTTTAGCAGAGCGAAATGGACGATTCTTTTATATAGAAGAGCATGCAGAAAATCCAGAGACGTCTATGCTAGAATTCGGGCCAACGCTAAATATTGCACAAGAATTTTGGCGATGGGAAGAAACAGATGAACCGTTAGTAAACGAATGATAATAGTCATCCCGCTTCAACGATCTTTTGAAAGTTGAAGCGGTTTTTTTATAATGGGTATAATGACTTAATTTGTAATTATTTTCACGAAAATTGTTTAAATTTGTGATTTCAGGTTATATATATCTGTGAGTCGTCAGAAAATTTTAGAGAGGAGAGGTTACATGAACGATTTAAACACGTCATTACAAAACATGCTGAACGACTTAATTCAGGCGGTTCCAAATGTTATCGCGGCGCTGTTGATATTAGTGTTAGCATGGATCGTCGCTGCAGTTGCAAAAGGCATCGTGCAGAAATTGTTTGTGAAAGTCGGTGTCCACAAAGGATTAGGTAAGACGCCAATGGTGGATGACGAAAATCAGGGTAAGTCGATTCTCGAAAGTGCTGGTAAAGTCATTTATTTCTTAGTCTTTATTCTATTCTTACCAGCGATTTTAGACGCGTTAAACATGAATTCGGTCTCAAATCCAATCTCTAATATGATGGATAAACTTCTCGGATTTATCCCTAACCTCATAGCTGCAGCCATTATTTTAGTGATAGGTTACTTCATTGCGAAACTGATTAAAGAACTATTTGAGAAATTTTTCAAGAGCTTAAATTTAGACGAATGGTTTAATAAGATTAGCCCGAACGACGAAGGCGGAAAAGACGCACAATCAACATTATCAAGTGTCTTAGCGAATATCATCTTCATTATTATTCTCATTCCAATTATTACGATTGCACTTGAAGCATTAAGTATTCAGACGATATCAGAGCCAATTCAAGCTGTGTTGAACGATGTGCTAACGATGATCCCGAACATTTTTGTTGCGATAATTTTACTCATCGTTGGTTATTACTTGGCGAAACTGCTCGGTAATCTCTTAACGAGCTTGCTACAAGGCACAGGTATTAACAACATTTACGAATCATTTGGTTTAAACAATGCCGACAAACCGTCAGTCGACTTAGCCAAATTACTAGGTACAGTCACGAAGACGTTAATCATTTTATTCTTTACCGTTGAAGCGTTAAATGTACTTGAGTTAGAAGTACTCAACCAAATTGGTAATGCGCTCATTACGTATCTACCATTCTTATTAAGCGCTTTACTCATCCTGGGTGGCGGCTTATTCTTAGGTAATTTACTCAGTAATTGGATTAGCAAGTACACAAACAGTGTCTTCTCAGCGCAAATCGTCAAATACATTGTGATTGTCTTTGCGGTTTTCATGACACTAGATCAATTACGATTCGCGCAGACGATCGTTAATATTGGCTTCTTGCTCATTCTAGGTGGCTTAATGGTCGCGTTTGCGATTTCATTCGGTATCGGCGGACGCGATTTCGCGAAAAATCAACTATCTAAATTAGAAGAAAAGATGAATAAGAAAGATCAATAAGCTGATGAAGGGCTGTCTCGATTACGGGACAGCCTTTTATTGTTGGTGGATTCTATCAGGTGTGAGAAGGATTCTTGCAGTTTTTGTGTTAATTCTATCAATTTGAAGGATGATTCGTTCAGTAGTGTTGCAGGTGAGTCGTTAACTAGTGACAAGATTCAACTTTCTAATGTCATGTGCAATGCAATAGGTCATCGTCTTGATTTGTTATTCGTTGTGTTGTGTTAAAATGAATGGCGGAAGTTAAGACCAGTTAGAGGAGTGAACGCATTGAACAAGCAAGATGTAGCAAATGTCCGAAAACAATTTAAAGTCGACAATGATCAATTAACGATTCACGATATTTTTAATGTGTATATTATGAAAGAAACGAACGAAATCTATCATCACCAAAGCATGCCGTTTGAAATGCTAGAAGCAGAGCAACAAGAGTTGTTTATGACAAATTTCAAGAAAGTATTAACCGGGCAGTTAGACCAAAAGTTGTTCGAATTAAAATTCAAACGCGATGTGGAGAACAGCAGTCAGTTTATTTTGCATCAAGGATTGTTGGCACAAGAGACAGACGTGTGGAAAGCGGAAATGTTGAAACTCGTTGAGAAGATGTTAAGCGGCGAGCCATATGAAATGGATATCGTGATCACATTTATTAAAGCCGAATTCCGGACTTCTGGGAAAAAGGTGAGCGAGGAATCCGACGAAAGCCGTACCGATGCTATGTATGCTCATCCGTTTATTTTGTGCAGCGTGAATAAAACGCAAGATCCGAAAAAAGAATTGCTGTTTGATTATGTGCAAAAAGAGTTTAAATATAATATCGTCGTTGATCCCATCATTAATTTGCAGGCGCCGATTTCAGGCTTTTTATTTCCAACGATTACTGACCAGGCCAGTGATGTGAATCATGTTTTGTACTCAACAGGTAAGGCGAATGCGTTAAACGAACAGTTTATTGAAGACGTGTTGAATGCAGAAGATGCGGTAACAGCTGAAGAAGACAAGGCCGTATTTGAGGAAGTGTTAAAGCGTGTCGCAGGAGAGCAAATGGATACGCGAACGTTATCGAGTGTGTATGATGAAGTGAATCGAGTCGTCGAAGAACATGAAGATGACGATGCTCCGACGTTAGATTACAAAGATGTTGGTGATGTGTTGGTGAATAGCGGTGTTGAAGAAGCTCAGCCTGAGAAGGTTCAAGAAGCATTCAAAGCGGTAATCGATAATGAATTACATGAACTGAAGGCTAACAATGTCGTACCTAACTACAATAAAAAATCGATTAAAATTAAAACCAAAGTCGCCGATATTTCGATAAGCCCACAAGATTTAAAGTATGTCAGACAAACGGTTGTTGGTGGGAAGTTGAACTTAATGATTGAGGTCGAAGAGAATACGGTCGTCGAAGGGTTTGAAATGATTCCAGAGTCATTGATGCAAAAAGCGCCTGAGGACGAGTAAATAAAAGCAATGCAATGCCATTTATTATGGCATTGCATTGCTTTTATGTGAGATCTGGTTTAACGTTCGCGGTTTCGCGATTGCGTCCGTTTCGTTTTGATTCGTAAAGTGAAAAATCAGCGCGCGACATTAAGGTGTCAGCGATATCGTCTTTCGTCATCGTAGCGATCCCGATACTAATGGTTAAATTGATCTCGTTCCACGTTTCATGACGAATGGTTTCGCGCAAATTAGCAGTGATCGCCAATGCCTCATCCTCATCTGTATCAGGTATGAGAACAACAAACTCTTCCCCACCGAACCGTGCAACGATAGCGTTATCGCCGAAAAAGTTCCGCATCGTTAACGCCAACGATTTCAGGACCTCGTCTCCGTAGCCGTGTCCGTAATGATCGTTGACTTGTTTAAAGAAATCGATGTCGATAATACAAAGTGAGAACGTTTTTTTATTATCATGGAAATCGTCGATGGCTTGAGATAAATGGTCAACGAAGACACGTCGATTGTATAAATTAGTCAGCGGGTCGTATGATGCCAATATTTTTAATTGTTCATTTAATTCAACGAGTTCTTGCTGTTTTTTCTCAAGAGCGTTGTGTAACTCCGTTTTTTCCTCAAGTGTGTCTTGAAGTTTTTGATTAACTAAACGCAATTCGTGTTCGTGTTGTATGCGAATTTCCATCGGTAAAATGACACAATCGATGAATTGCCCATCATCGGTGTCAAATAGCCGAGCGTTAAACATAATGTCGATTTCTTTTCCGTCACGCTTCGTTAAAGTCATATGCGCTTCATATATGGTACCTTCTGTTCGGAGTTTAGGATAAATAAACGAGTGGAAGAAGAATCGGTTTGCATTATTTAACAACATTTCAATATGTTCGCCTTCAATTTGCTGTTTAGTGTAAGCAATGAATTGGGTGAACGTTTGATTGGTTTTTAGGATATGGCCTTGTATGTCCAAGGTCAAAATACCACACGTGGCGTGGTCGATTCGGTCACTAAACATATTAGTGCCTCCTAAGTTGTTAAATATTGCTTTATTGCTCCTGCTGTTTCGTTAGGATGACTCATATGTGGATAATGCCCCTTCGCACTTAAAATGTGTAAACGGCTATTGCTTATATGGTCTCGTAAATAATGCCCTACTTCAATTGGAACGAAACTGTCATCAGAACATTGCAAAATAATTGTATCACATGTGACGTCAGCTAAAACATTGCGGTAATCACCTAAAAGCGTAATTTTTAAAAAGTTATGTGTAATGGCTGGGTCATTGTCTTTGAACTTCTCTTCAAGTTGAGACGATTGCGCGCGCCCCTCACTAGGTGGTAATGCGACAGGTGCTATATAACTCGCCCATCCAACGAAGTTCGTTTGCATCATCGTAAGGAGCTGTTCGATTTCATGTTCCTCAAAACCACCCGTATAATGAGGTGGTTCGTTAATGTAACGAGGTGAGGCTCCGATCATGAACAATTGGTCGATTAAATCAGGTCTTTCTTTTGCGACAATGGCACCAATCATACCACTGACTGAATGACCGACGAATATAACATCATTTAACTCATAATGATCTAAAATCGTTATAACGTCTTCAGCATACCCATCTAATGTGCTGTATTGTTTAAAGTCATATGCGGAATAGTCCGATTGACCTGAACCGACAAAGTCAAACAACAATAATTGGTAGTCATCCTCAAATGCAGGTGTCACCCATTTCCACGTCTGTTGATCGGATGCAAATCCATGTGAAAATACAATTGTTTTACTTCCTTGTCCTAACCAGCGAACATGATGTTTCTCTTCTATTGTCTTTGGCATGTTAGTCACCTCTCATTAAGTATACGATCGTTATGTTTATAGTAGTATATATTCATGGAAATTGGAATACGTAAGGGTGAAAATAAAGAAAATTTCTTCGTTTTATGCGAAATGTGTTATAATTTAGACAAATTTCGATGTCAGGATTGTCTGATGAAAGGCTGATGCGTCATGGATGTTCCGGGTGGTTATATGAACACATGGTTGAAGCGAATCATGTTCATCGCAGGGTTAGAAATCGTTTCATTTTATGTGATTTATATATTCGGTGGCACACATACTGCGGTTCCTTACGTAATCTTTATCCCAATATTACTTGGGGCTTATTTTTGGGGTGCCAAAGGTGGGCTAGCTGTCGGCGCGTTATCCGGCTTAGTGATTGGGCCTTTCATGCCGTTATATGTCGAAGCAGGCGAGATGCAATCGATGATGAATTGGTCGATTCGGTTGTTAAGTTATTCACTAATTGGCTTAGCGATTGGCTACACCATTGAAAAAATTGAAAAGCTAAATGAAGCACAACGCGAACGCGATAACATTAGTGTTTTCACAGGACTTTATAATATTAATAAAATGCTTCCTGATTTGAATGAGAAAATAGTTAGAGGAGAGACGTTTTCCTTGATTGCGTTTAAAATTACGAATTTAGATGGCATTGGTAAATACGTCAATTACCATATTATTGATCAAGTGATCGAACGAATTATTCAAGACTTAAGTCGTCGTTTCGGGCGTGATTATTTGTATTCGATGAGTGATGATGAGATTGTGATTTTAACCGATGTGGATGATGAAACAGTATATCATGACTTGTCCGAGATGATTGAAGGCTATAGTTCCTCAACTCAAATTGGCCGTTATGTTTTTCGGATTGCGATTAAAGCAGGCATGGTGCATTACGAAGGTGAAGCAGATAATGGACTAGACGTGTTTAACAAAGCGCGGGTTGCATTGGACCAACAGAGTGAATTCGGAACAGGCGTGTTTTATTATGATGAAGCGATTAATCGGAAGAATCAGTTGAATTATGAAATTGCAGGCTCGCTATTAAATGCGATTGAGCAGGATGAATTCTATTTAGTGTTTCAGCCGAAGATCGATTTAACGGATTATAGTGTCAAAAGTGCTGAAGTATTACTGAGGTGGGATCGTGGTCATAAAACACCAATTGGTCCGGGTGAGTTTATTACAGTTGCTGAAGAAGTCGGGCATATTAAGCGTATTTCTAAATGGGTCATAGAAAAGGCGTTAGATCAAATTGTGGCGTGGCGTGAAAAGGGGATCGATATTAAAGTCGCGATTAATTTGACAACACATGAATTGATGGATGAAGCATTTATTGAGTGGAAACGAGCGGCGATTAAAGAACGAGGCTTAGAATTTTCACAAATTGCGATCGAAATTACAGAACGTGTGACATCACAAAATAATCAAAAATTACTCAAGTCGTTATCAAAACTTCGCACATATGGTCATCAAGTGGAGATTGATGACTACGGGAAAGGCTATAATTCTCTGATGAACGTTGGGGAGATTGATTTTGATACGATTAAGATTGATAAATATTTTATCGATCGGTTAGAACGACCTGAAATGCAGGCACTTGTCCGTAGTATGATTAGTTACGCGCATGAGTTAGGACGAAATGTTGTTGCTGAAGGGGTGGAGACGGCGAAACAAGTCGATGTGTTACAATCGCTGAATTGTGACCGAGCGCAAGGGTATTATTTCAGCCATCCATTAACACCCGATCAGTTTGAGCAATATTATAATGAACAGTTGATTTCTTAATGAAAAGGCACGCATTCATTTTTAGCTAAATGAATGCGTGCCTTTTTAGATTAGTTATCAGTATTCAACAACTTAGCATTAATCGCCACAATGACGGTGCTTAAACTCATCAAGACAGCTCCAACTGCAGGACTTAGTAAAATACCGATAGGCGCTAAAACACCGGCTGCGAGCGGGATAGCCACGATGTTGTAACCCGCTGCCCACCATAAGTTTTGGACCATTTTTCGGTACGTTTGACGCGATAAATTAAATAATGAGACGACATCGTTTGGATTGCTTTGGACGAGTACGATATCGGCTGACTCCATCGCGACGTCCGTACCAGCACCGATCGCAATACCGATGTCGGCAGTCGCTAGAGCGGGCGCGTCATTAATGCCGTCACCTGTCATGGCAACGCGTTTCGATTGTTGTTGGATCGACTTAATATAATCTGCTTTTTCATCAGGTAAGACTTCGGCATAGACTTGGTCAATTCCAATTTTATCGGCGACCCAGTGGGCGACGCGCTCGTGGTCACCTGTTAACATCACGACTTCAATGCCGTGGGCGTGTAACTGTTCGACAGCTTCTTTTGCTTCGTCTTTAATGATGTCAGCTAGCGCTATCATGCCAGCGAGGGTTCCGTCGACTAAAACTGAGACGACGGTTTTCCCTTGATCAGATAGTTGCTTCAACGTGTCATCGTCGTAATCGATTTGCTGCTTGTCGAGATAATTTGGACTGACGATGTCGATGTGTTGTCCGTTGATGTTACCTTCAATACCTTCACCTGTTTTCGCTTGAAAATCATTCGCTTTTTTAATTGTTATATTGTTGGACTGAGCGTAACTCACAATCCCTTGCGCTAGCGGGTGTTCGGATTGTTGCTCTAGGCTTGCGGCAAGTTGAATGAGTTTATTTTGGTCATAATCATTTTCAGGTAAGATATCGGTCACACCGAACTCACCTTTCGTTAATGTTCCTGTTTTATCAAACACAACCGTATCGACACGGCGAGCATTTTCGAAATTAATACGATTGCGAATCAGTAAGCCTTGTTTCGCCGACAAAGAGGTCGACACGGCGACCACTAATGGCGAGGCTAAGCCGAGAGCGTGCGGACACGTGATAACCATCACTGTTACCATTCGTTCGAGCGAATGATCGAATGGATAGCCGAAACTAAGCCAAACGACTAATGTAATGACACCTGATAAGACGGCGATGTAAAACAACCATTTCGCCGCGCGATTTGTGAAATCTTGAGCTTTAGAGCGCGATTCTTGTGCTTCTTGGACGAGGTTAATGACTTGTGATAAATAGGAATCGTCGCCTGTTTTTTCGACTGATAAGGTAAGCGAGCCTTCTTGCGTGATGGAACCTCCGATGACTTCATCGTTTTCGTGTTTTTCGATTGGGACGGATTCGCCTGTTAGCATCGATTCGTCAATACTCGATTGACCGCTTACAATCGTGCCATCGACAGGGACTTTTTCACCCGGACGGACTAATACGTGGTCGCCTGCTTCTAGAGAATCAATGTTGACTTCTTCGGTGTCACCATTTTCATTAATTCTCGTTGCTTTGTTAGGCATTAATTTGATTAATTCTTCGAGCGCATTGGAGGCGCCCATGACAGAGCGCATTTCAATCCAGTGACCTAACAGCATGATATCGATTAATGTCGCTAATTCCCAGAAAAACTGGCCACCTTCAAGGCCGAAAACGGTTAGCGAGCTATAAATATAAGCCACGGTAATTGCAAGGCCAATTAACGTCATCATACCGGGGTTTTTCTGTTTAATTTCATCACCAGACCCGGTTAAAAATGGCCAACCGCCGTAGAAGAAGATCGCTGTTGCTAAGGCAAATAAGATATATTGATCAAATGGGAAACGCCAATCGACGCCGATAAACGACTGAATCATTGGAGATAAGATGAGCATCGGAATCGTAATGATGATCGATATGGCTAGTCGTTTTTTGAAATCTTGCACCATCTGTTCGTGATGGTCATGGTGACTTCCTTCGTGGTTGTGTGATTCATGCTGGCTATGGTCATGATTATGATGATTGTTCATCGTCTGACTCCTAACGTGAATTGAATGGATAGTATCTATATTCACGTTTAAAGGCAGGATTAAACATTGATTAGTTGTTTGAGGTTAACGTTTGTATTTGGCGAATCACACGTGAGATAGGTAGACCCATCACATTATAATAATCGCCGTGGATTTCTTTGACAAACCGGGCGCCAATACTTTGAATGCCGTATGCTCCGGCCTTATCATAAGGGTCGTCTGTTTCGATGTACCATTCAATCTCATCGTCGTTTAAAGGCCAAAACGTCACATCCGTTCGTTCGACTAACACATCTTCTTGTGAAGCGGTCCGTAACATCACACCGGTATAAACGGAATGTGTTTCACCACTAAGTTGTGTCATCATATGATAAGCGTCAGCTTTTGTTTTCGGTTTTTCGAAAATATGATCGCCGAATGCGACGACCGTATCTGCTGATAAAATCACTTCATGATCGTAATGAATCGGGATGTGATGGCCTTTTAACGTCGCAAGTTGTGTGACTTTTTCGGTTGGGTTAGGGGTGGTGATAATCGATTCATCGACGTCGGGTTTGCGAATCGTAAACGGTTGTTTTACTTGTTGCAATATCGCTTGTCTCCGTGGGGATGATGAACCTAAAACTAATGATTGTGTCATCGTCATTGCTCCTTTGTCATCGTGTCTATCTGTTGCAGTATAAGGGAACTATAACATAAGATAGAATTGGAAACATGTAACAGAGGATTTGATAAAGATGAACCAAGAAACGATTCGAGTATTAAATGTCGACGTCTATTGTGAGTATGAATTTCATGACAAACCAGTTCTGATTTTGATTCACGGATTTTTAGCCTCGACGTATTCATTTCGGGCAATCACGCCAGAATTAGCCAAGCATTATTCGATAGTGGCCCTCGATTTACCGGGCTTTGGGCAAAGTGAAAAATCGAAGTCATTCGAGTATTCGTTTAAGCAGTATCGTGAGGTGATTGTTGCTGTGATGGATCATTTCGGTATTGGCAGGGTGCATCTTGTCGGACATTCGATGGGTGGACAAGTGGCGTTAAGTGTGGCGAAAGCTAATCCAGAACGTGTCGACAAATTGCTGTTATTGAATAGCTCAGGTTATTTAAAACGCGCGCGGCCGTGGCTGCGATATAGTTCGTACATGCCGTTTTTCTATCGCTTTATTTATCGCTATTTTAAGCAGAAAAATATCGATGATGTGATGCAGCAAGTCGCATATCGTCACGATATTATTACCGATGAGATGAAAGATGCGTATACGCAGCCGATGTTAGATATTAATTTTCACAAAGCGTTAACACGATTGTTCCGGCATCGGGAAGGGGATTTACTATCGAGTGAATTGCAACATATTACGATGCCTGCGTTACTCATTTGGGGACGCGAAGACCAAGTCGTCCCGCTTAAAATTGGTGAACGTTTAGCAGAAGATTTGCCTAATGCAGAACTCGTCGTGCTTGATGAATCGGGGCATCTTGTGGCTGATGAGCGACCTGACGATGTCGTGAATCATATTTTACAATTTACCAAAAGCGAAAAAACCGATTCAACGTCGTTGTGACGTGAATCGGTTTTTAATTTCGTTAAGAAATGAGCGAGAAAACGCATCGATTGAGCGTCTGGCTAAAGTATTGAGCGACTTATCCAAGAAATTGAGCGTACAGCTTCATATAAGAGCGACTCATTTGAATAAAAGAGCGACCGATCATGTATATGAGCGGCTCATACAACAATTGAGCGATGTCTTATTAAGCGTTAGCCCGTTTGAAGCTTAACGTCGCAATTGCAATGACGAGCACTGTGAAAGCTAAAATGAATAAAATTTCTTCAAAAACCGTCACTTGTCGGCCGAAGACAGTTAAGTTGAGGCCCATCGTTTCGCGTACGGTTATCGACAGTTGGTCAACGTCGATCATAATCTTTTTCATAACGTCGACGCCGTATGTGACAGGGTTTAATTTGACGATCACATCGAGCCAGCCTGGCATACCGCTTATCGGGAATAGCGCACCTGACATGAAGACCATCGGCAACACAATGATGTTCACGATCAGCTGGAACCCTTGTGTCGAATTGATGAAACTAGCGAATAATAAGCCGATTCCGGATAAGGCAGCGCCGAGTAGAAACATAAACGGAATGACTTTGATTAAAGACATTAAATCATAATTCAACCCTAGAAGCGGGATGAGCGCAAATAGCATCACCCCTTGAATCGTCGAGACTGTTGCAGCACCCGCCATTTTCCCAATCGCGATACTGACGCGGGAGATCGGTGAGACGAGTATTTCTTTCATATAACCAAAGTCTTTATCTTCAATGACGGACATGGCAGAAAAGACCGATGTCATGAGTAACGTCATGGAGACGATCCCCGGAAAGACGAACTGGACGTAATTGAAATCACCGCCCACGTCTAAGTTTTGTGTCATCATCGTTTCCATCGTGCCACTTAATCCGCCACCGAAAATGAGTAAGAATAATATCGGCATCGTAAATGATCCGAATAACCGCGCTTTATCACGCAAAAATTTAATTAAATCGCGTTGCCAAATAGCGATAATACCTTCCATATGTTGTCACACTCCTATTCGTCGTTCGTTTGGATATGTCGTCCTGTATAAGCTAAGAAGACGTCATTTAATGTTGGTTTACGGATATTGAGTGTCGTGATTGGGATGTCTAATGTTTTAATGAAGTTCGAAATAAAGGCATCGCTGCTATGGACTTTAAGGTGAATCGTATCACCGTTCACGGTCACGTCTGCGCCCGTGACTTTATCTTCGATTTCTTGAATCGCTTGATCGTTGTCTTCTGTTGACAATTCAATCAAATCGCCGCCTAATTCGTCTTTAAGCACTGTAGGCGAGTCGATGGCAATAATTTCACCTTGATCCATAATCGCGATGCGGTCACTGACTTCCGCTTCATCGAGATAATGAGTCGTTAAAAACATCGTAATGCCTTCTTGTTCTTTCAATTTCAAAATGTATTTCCACAAGTGAGCTCGCGTATTTGGATCGAGCCCGACAGTTGGTTCGTCTAAAAACAATACTTTCGGATAGTGGAGTAAACCGCGCGCAATTTCTAAACGTCGCTTCATCCCACCGGAAAATTCTTCAACACGTTGATTTTGTTCATCGATAAGGTCAACAATATGTAAAACCTCTTGGATTCTTTCATGACGTTTGTCTTTTGGCACGTTGTAAAAGCGACAATGGAGCATTAAGTTTTCGTTTGCAGTTAGTTTTTCATCGAGTGTATTTTCTTGAAAAATGATGCCGATACTGCCGCGGACGTCGTCTTTTTGCTTGGCCACATCATAGCCATTAATCGTAATGTGGCCCGAAGTCGGTGGCAGCATCGTACAAATCATATTAATCGTCGTACTTTTTCCCGCACCATTAGGGCCAAGAAATCCGAAAATTTCTCCTTCTTTTACGTCGAAGTTAATCCCTTTTACGGCGTCGACGTTTTTATATGTCTTCACGAGATCGGTTACTTCAATCACTGAATTCATCGTTTACCCCCTTAAAAGCAACTAGTTATGTTAAAATAACTATCAAACATTATCTACTTATTGAACGCAATTGTCAAATTGTTCAGCAAATTAGAGGAGGTTATGTCAATGAGTACGCCGACGAATGACTTGGTTGATCAAGTGTTGACGGCTCTTCCCTATATTCCGAAAAAAATATTCGGACCACATCATGTCCTAGAAACGGGTGATTTGCATCCGTCGCATTTTCACATTTTGCATACGGTGGAGCAAGCCGAATCGATCCAAATGTCGGATATAGCCTGGAGTTTATCGATAAATAAATCGAATCTGACGCCGCTCATTCAAAAATTATTGAATCATGGATACATTCAAAAGGAAAAATCAAGCCTTGACCGTCGCATCACATATGTATCATTAACGGAAGATGGTAAACAGTTTTTATGTGAGCAAAAACAGCGATTGGAACAAGTGGTGGAAGACCGTTTATCAACGTTGTCACAAGAGGATCAACGGCAATTGAAAGACGCGTTTCAATCGATCAGTACGATTTTATCCTCATTAGATTAAAGGGTATGGACGCTAACTCGTTGTGTGAAGATAAGGGCAATCACAACGAGGAGGTTTAAACATGGCTTATTTAGAACGTGATGGGTGCGCGCTTCATTATCGCATTCAAGGTGATGGTGAAGCGATTTTATTTATCCATTGTCCTATATTTCCGAGTGCGGTGTTTAAAGGTCAGGTTGAGGCGCTTAAACATAACTACCAAGTCATTGAAAACGATTTGCGCGGTCACGGTCGTAGTCGTTCAAATGGAGAGTTCTGGAACTTTACAGATATAGCGAAAGATTTATGCTGTTTAATCGAACGAAAGGTTCAACGGCCAGTCTGGATTGTCGCCTATTCGGCAGGGTGTAGTATTGCGTTTGAATTGTCGTTAATGGCGCCTCACCTTGTGAAAGGAATGGTTCAAATAGGTGCCGTCGACCGTGTAAATACATTCGTTCTATCGACGTTAGTAAAAGCTGGTATGACAGTGACTGCGTCTGAAGTGTCTGAAATGATCGCCATATTTGGTACGTTCAGTAATACGAGACTTCCATTGATTGCTTGGCCATTGTTAAGAGAGGCTTTGAAAACGAATGCGACCGATGCGTATTATTTTTATCGTGCATATTTACACTATGATGTCACAAAGAAATTAAGCAGCATTGACCAACCAATTGTATTATTATATGGTGAGAAAGATAAGCTTTTAAGTCGGTATGGACGGTCGATTGCATCGCGCGTGCCGAATTGTTGGATTCGTATGATTCGTTATGGCAGGCATCAATTGCCTGGTAATCAAACACAGGCTGTCAATCAGGAAATTCATCAGTTTATTCAGCAACAATTATCGTTATAAAATGGGAAATGAAAATGCGTGAAGTGATAACACCGAAAGACCGTTTGATGGTGACGATTGGTTATCTATTGCCGCTCGTTTTACCGTTAACGTTTTTGAATATTTGGCTGACGGTGTTGTATTGGTATGTGGCGCCATATCAATCGCCGTTTTTTGATCATCATATGCGTGAAAATATAAATGCGCAAATATCGTATCAACTTTATATTGTTATAGGATTTATTTTATTTTTCTTGCTTGGGTCGGTAGCGTCGGTTGGTATCGATTGGTTGCCTGATTTAGCGAAACTATCGATTCCATTGTTTGCGATGGGGTTAATGGGGATTATCTTTATTATTATTATATCGTGGTGGTTCGTTTATTTGATTGCGATCATTGCCGCTTTGGCGAAAAAATATTTCCGCTTTCCGCTAATTATTCGGTTTATTAAATAAACATGGTAAGCATTGTTTCTTAATTGGCGTTGCTTTTTTGCTATAATAGGTGAGTAGAAGAGGCAAAAAGGGAGATGGCAACGATGAAGCGGAAAACATGGATAATAATCGGTCTCGCTACACTCGTTGTATTGATCATCAACGTGGCAGCGAGCTTTTTCTTTTATGATTTGGCGATTAAACGCGAGCAAAAAGATTTCTTAGATAATAATGAAGACATTGCTGTTTCGGCGACGGCAATGGAAGTGTTCACAGAAGGTGATTGGCGTACGTGGGTAGATGAACAGCTGTTTGACTCATGGGAAATGGAGTCGTTTGATGGGTTGTCATTACGAGCAGATTATTTACAGCCTGAGGAACCATCTGATCAAGTCGTCGTGTTTGCGCACGGCTACTTAGGTGGCAAAGAGGACATGGGACTGTACGGTGAATATTATGCGGAAGAACTCGGCTATCATATTTTAATGCCAGATTTGCGCGGACACGGCAGTAGCGAAGGTGAGTATTTCGGCTTTGGATGGCATGACCGGCGCGATCTTTTAGGTTGGGTAGATCAAGTGATTGCCAAAGTCGGTCAAGATACGGATATTGTTTTGCACGGTTTATCAATGGGAGCTGCGACGGTATTAATGGCAAGTGGTGAAGAGATGCCAGAGCAAGTCCAAGCGATTGTTGCTGACAGTGCTTATACGAGTGTGTATGATTTGTTTGATTATCAAATGGAACGGATGTACCATTTGCCAGATATTCCAATCTTGCCAACGACGAGCTTAGTAACAGAGTGGCGCGCGGGTTATTCATTGCAGAAAGCATCAGCTCTCAACCAAGTCAAACAAGCTGATGTGCCGATATTGTATTTTCACGGTGAGGAAGATACGTTCGTACCAACTGACATGACGAAAATGTTATATGAAGCGACTGCTAGTGAAGCGGAGATGCATTTATTCGCTAACGCTGGCCACGGTGAAGCCTTTCCGTTAAATAAAGAAACGTATCTCAACTATTTAAACACATTTTTAAATCAATATATGTCTGATGATTGAAGCTATAGGATTGGATTTAGTTCTATAGCTTCTTGTTATGGCAACTGGAAAGGAGAAACGTAATGTTAAAAACGTTTTGGCAAGCGTTATGACCAGCACAAAAATTAGCATTCCTGGGAGGAATCATATTTGTTGTTGGAACTATTATAACTAATTACTTGTAATGGAGAGGGGGATTCATTTGGCTAAAATCAAAAATGGCATCAAAGAAAATCTATTATTATTCTCTATCCTTGTGTTAACGAACTTTTTCGTCGGCGCGATGGTTGGGGTAGAGCGTACAGTATTACCGATTATTGGTGAAGATCAATTCGGTTTAGCGTCGACAAGTGCGGCGTTATCATTTATTGTTAGCTTCGGTTTTTCAAAAGCAATCATAAATTATTTTGCAGGAGCTATCGCTGACCGATTTGGACGTAAACGTGTTTTGCTAATCGGATGGGGCTTTGGCTTGTTCGTACCGATTCTAATTATTTTTGCCCATGCATGGTGGGTAATCGTCGTAGCGAATATATTATTAGGCATCAATCAAGGGTTAGCATGGTCGATGCTCGTCAATATGAAGATCGACGTTGCTAAAGCGACGCAGCGTGGAACAGCTGTTGGTTTGAATGAGTTTGCTGGGTATTCTGGTGTTGCGTTGTTTGCTGCTTTATCTGGCTACATCGCACAAAACGTTGCGCTTCGTCCAGAACCGTTTTTATTAGGTATTGGGATTGTCATAATCGGTATCATATTATCGTTATTTGTGAAAGATACAGAACCGTTTATTCGTGAACAAATGAAAGGGAAAGGGGCGCAACAACAATCGAATATGTCGGCGAAAGAAGTGTTCGCCGAGTCGACATGGCGAAATAAAAATTTATCAAATGCCAGCTTTTCTGGTTTAACGACGAATTTAAAAGATGGTATGGCTTGGGGGTTATTCCCGTTATATTTTGCCACGGTCGGACTCAGTGTGAGTGATATTGGTATTATTGTCGCTGTTTATCCAGCGGCTTGGGGTATTTTTCAATTATTTACCGGTACATTGAGTGATAAATGGGGCCGTAAACGATTAATCGCGTCGGGAATGTATGTGCAAGCGATCTCGTTGTGGTTGATTTTATTAGTCGACGGATTCTTATGGTGGTTTACAGCCTCAGCATTGTTAGGTCTTGGGACGGCGATGGTTTATCCGACATTGCAAGCGGCGATTAGCGATGTCGCAGCACCGAGTTGGCGTGCGTCATCGATGGGTGTTTACCGTTTTTGGCGTGACACAGGTTACGCATTCGGAGCCTTATTCGCTGGACTTTTCGCCGATTTATTTGATGTGTCATGGGCGATTGGACTCGTTGCCCTATTGCCGTTT
This sequence comes from Alkalibacillus flavidus, assembly GCF_040545925.1. Taxonomy (NCBI): domain Bacteria; kingdom Bacillati; phylum Bacillota; class Bacilli; order Caryophanales; family Bacillaceae; genus Alkalibacillus; species Alkalibacillus flavidus. The sequence goes on along the minus strand of NZ_JBEPMX010000007.1, from coordinate 116,049 downwards.
ATCGCTGGGGCTTTTGCTCAATTTACGATGGATGAAACGTTGCCAAATGATGGTTAACTTGTCATGATGTATGGGATTGATCGAGTCGGTAACACTATCCGTGAAGACTGATGACGGATGGAGGGTTATAGATGTCCAATACACATGTTAAATTAATTGCACCTGAGCTATCACAGTTGTGGACGGATTATTTGAGTGACACGCTGATAAGCTGTTTTTTAAAGCACTTTGAACAACATGTCCAGGATGGGCAAATTTCTTCAATTATACGATCGAGAATTGAAGTAACAGAGCAGCATATTACCTTTATCAAAGATCAATTTGATGCGATTGGTTATCCCATTCCAGTAGGGTTTAACGAAAATGAAGATGTAGATGTGAAGGCGGATAGGCTATTTACTGATCATTATATGATTGAGTTTTTGCGACAATTAAGTCATATCTTTATGCAGACGTATAGTACAGCTGTAGGGTTCGCAACACGGCCGGATATATATCAGTTTTATGTGGGACGAATGCAAGATGCGCAACAATTAAATGAACAAGTGACGTCGCTTAGTATCGAACAAGGCGTAATGACGCTACCCCCAGCGCTTCCTATTCCGCATAAACCGGATTTTGTCAAAAAGAAAAACTTTTTAACAGGTTGGTTCGGTCAGCGACGTCCAGTCACAGGCATGGAAATCACGTTTTTATTTTCGAACATTCAGCGTAATGCTTTAGGGGGTAGCGACAATGATTGGCTTCGCTCAAACAACAGGATCTGAAACGTTAAAGCGATACTTCCAACGTGGGAAAGATATTGCGAATAAACATATCGAAGTGTTTGGTTCTATTTTGCGTGAAAATGATTTACCTGTCGTGATGACGTGGGATACGGAAGTAACGGATCAAACGTCATTTGTCTTTTCGGATAAACTAATGCTTTATCAAATGCTGGCGTTAAATCGATTAGGTTTGAGTTATTACGGTTTAAGTATGTCGAATAGTCCGAGACACGATTTAGGGGTTCATTATACATGGTTAATGGCTGAAATAGCGCAATTTACTGAGGATGGAATTGAGATCATGATTGATCATGGTTGGTTAGAGCAACCTCCGCAAGCAGCTGATCGTGGACAATTAATGAACGAGTAATAACGCGATGAAAAAGGATAAACGAATTGAAGCGATTGTATGGAGTATTGCTCTGCCAGGATTTGCTCAGTTACTTAACCATTATTATGTTAAAGGTATTTTATTTATTTTGTTAGAGATAGGGATTAATGTGCAGGCACGGTTTAACTATATTATTATTCCGAGTTTTCATGGGGATATTGAACAAGCGATTGAAACGACGAATTATCAATGGATTATGTTTTACCCGTGTTTATATATGTTTGCGATGTGGGATGCTTATAAATCAGCAGGTGGGGGTGATAAACCGTACGCCTATGTTCCGTTTGCATTAGCTGCATTTGTCGGGACAGTTGGCGTGATTGTATCACCCATTTTCCACATTGCTGGGGTTTATTTCGGCCCGATTTGGTTAGGGATTATATTTCACATCGTAGGGTTTATTGGCGGTGTCCTCATCATGAAATGGTTGAGACGACAATTACCGTTAACTGAGGAAACAGTCGAGTTATGATTCGCTCGACTGTTTCTTTTTACGTTGTCTTAACCAAATGATGACGCCGATGATGAGTAACGGGATTGAAATCGGTGACATGCCGGCAACAAACACGACAAGATAAGAGCCGAATTGCATGAGGGCATTAATCGTATTCATAAACAGTTGCTGTGTCCGCTCGATCGTGTTGAGCGATTCTTCATTTTCAATGTCGGGAATATTAATGCGACGTTCTTCGATGTTAACCGTAACCGTTGCATAAGCGCTGTGATTCTCTAAGTATTGCATGCGGCCTTTAATTTGTTCGATTTCTTCCTGGACTTGAGCCAGATCATTTGATACTTGAAGGGCCGCTTCTGTATCTTCCGCTTCATCTAGAAATGTTAACAACCGTTCTTCAACAGCTTCTTTTGATGTTAATCGCGATTCTAAGTCGACATATTCTTCGGTGACGTCTTCGCCTTGTGTTGATTTCTCAACAATCTTTACATTTTTGCTGTCTAGATGATTCATGAAATTGGTGAATTCAGCTTGTGGGATACGGGCACTTATATGACCTGAACGACGATTGTCTTCGATTTCACGTGTTGTTGATTCGACGATGTAGCCACCTGTGTTTTCGATTTTGTCGGTGATTTGATTTTGAGCTTCATCGTAATCTGGAACGTGAATGGCGAGTCTGCCGGTGTAAATGACCATTCGTTCACTTGAAGGTTCATTTGCACCATCAGTCGCTGTTTCGGATTCTTCATTCGCTGCGTCATCTGCTGCTGAGCTTGATTGTTCTGCTGTCGTGCCTGCTTCTTGATCGACGTTTTGCGCTTTATCGCCGCTAGATTCATAATTAGCGCTGCCCTCTTGGCTAGAACAAGCAGCGATGAACATTAATATTATCATTATGATAATTCCTGTTAATTTGTAGCGCATGATACGGCCTCCTAGAAAATAATGTTTTTAATTAGACGTTCAAGGTTTACAGATGTTACAACAAGTTTAATGATTGAGTTCATACGTTTCCGGGAATAAAATGATAACGATTATAATAAGGGTGAGAGCGTGTGAAACGAGTTTCGTTGTGGAAAATAACGATCGTCGCAATCGTTGTTGTGAGTTTGTTATGGTTAAATTATAACGTCATAAATGTGTCACCGCGCGAAATACGAGCCGTTATTTATGAGACAGGCTGGCTTGCGCCGGTTGTTTACCTTTTATTGTATAGCGTGAGATCACTCGTCTTATTTCCGGCCTCTGTTTTTTCGATTGTTGGCGGGCTAGCTTTCGGTGTCGTATTCGGTAGTGTTTTAGCATTAGCTGGTGCCACGCTAAGTGCCATCGTTGCATTTTTTGCCGCGAAAAAATTCGGTGAACGAGCGATTCAATTAAAACAGCGCGATAAAGTGGAGCAGTATAGACAACGTTTTGAAGAGCGAGGGTTTACGTATATCCTAATGTTAAGGCTTGTCCCTGTGATAAATTTTGATTTCATTAGTTATACAGCCGGGCTTGCGAAGGTTTATAGTTGGGATTTTGTGAAGGCGACAGTTATTGGTATCATTCCTGGTACGATTGTGTATAGCTTCGTTGGATCAAGTATTGTAGACGGTGAAGCGACAACATTATTTGTAGCTGGAACTGTCCTTGCGTTAATGATCGTCATTCCATTAGTTTGGAAGCAGCAGTTGACTCACATGATAGAACGTATGAAGACGAATGGATAACGAGAAGGAGGACTCATCATGAAACAATTAAAATCTTTAATTCAACAAATCGATCACAAAAGTTATAAAGCTTATAAAGATATACAAGGTCATTATTCATTTCAAGATTATCGTATAATGATTGACTATGTTCAAGGCGATCCGTTTGCAACGCCATCCAAAATTCGATTGTTGATAGATGGCGAAACTCAACCCGTACCAAAGACGTGGCTTGAAACGAAGCGACGTCGTATTTATGTCGAAGATTATATCGCACGAACTGTTCATCAAGCCATCATGAATCAACGGATGTCTATAAAGGGAACCGGTAAAAGCGGCATGATCGCGATTGATGCGCCTGATCAAGAAATTCTAGAACGGACGGCTGTTTCGGTTAGCGAGCAAGGGATAACGGTCTGTTTGTCGATTGGTTTACCTGCGAATGGGCGTAAAATTAACGGGAAGGAAGCAGATAAACTCTTTTTCCAAGCGTTACCGCAAATGATGTCATCATCCGTTTTAGCATTAGATTTCGCCCAAATTGATAAAAAACTAGAATTAGCCGACCAGCATGATGCGATCCGAACGAAAATGAAAGAAGAAGGCTGGATTGCGTTCGTTGCGAATGGATCGGTGTTACCACGAGCAAGTGGTATTAGTTCAAAACCGCTTAAGCAAGCTGTCCCATTCGAAAGTCCGAAAGAAAACGAAGTGTCATTTTCGATTCCCCATCGTGATGAGCCGATTTCAGGGATGGCCATTGATGAAGGCATCACCCTTATTGTTGGTGGTGGTTATCACGGTAAGAGTACGTTGCTGGAAGCGTTAGAACTTGGTGTCTATGATCACATAGCGGGTGACGGACGCGAATATGTGCTAACGAATCATGAAGCGGTCAAAATTCGCGCTGAAGACGGGCGAAGTGTAACGAATGTGTCGATCGCACCATTCATTAACAACTTACCGAACGGTGCTGATACGCATCAGTTTTCTAGTGACAATGCGAGTGGTAGTACGTCACAAGCTACGAATGTGATGGAAGCCTTAGAAGCGGGGGCATCAACGTTATTAATTGACGAAGATACGAGTGCGACGAATTTCATGATTCGTGATGAACGAATGCAGCAATTAGTTGCAAACGACCAAGAGCCGATCACGCCGTTTGTTCAAAAAGTGAAACAATTGCGCGATGAACGTAATGTCTCTACCGTACTCGTGATGGGTGGTTCAGGTGATTATTTTGACGTAGCTGATGATGTGATTATGATGGATCATTATCATCCTGTGAATGTAACGGAGCGTGCGCGAGAGATCGCAGCGAATGATCCGCGTGAATATGCTCAATATGACGAATTATTTGGCGTCTGGCACGATCGAACAGTGGACACGAAATCGATTGAAAAACCAATCGGTGGTAAAGGCAAAGTTCAAGCGAAAGGTCGAGATACCGTCATGCTCGGTAAGCAAGCGGTCGATTTAGCCTTAGTAGAACAATTAGTCGATGATTCCCAAACACGAATGATCGCAAATATGTTAAAATATATGGCGTTCAATCAAGATTATTCACAACCGATGACAGTGACAGCTTGGCTCGATACGTTAGAAAACGCTATGGACCGAGATGGGTTAAGCTTTACTCAAGGGAAACGACGCGGGCAGCACCCAGGTGATTTAGCCCGCCCACGCCGTTTTGAAATAGCGGCTGCGATCAACCGTATCCGCCAGCTGCGAACAAGATAAAAGCAAAGGAGGGGTTGTGATGGATATCGCTCAGTTAAAACAAGATTTGCTCGATTTTTGTGATGATATCAACGTCCAAAAAATCGGCTTCGCATCGGCTGATACCTTTGATACGTTAAAACAACGCTTAATCACGCAACAAACATTTGAATACCATTCCGGTTTTGAAAAAGGATCAGTCGAGGAGCGCACAACCCCAACGATGTTACAGCCGAAAGCGCAGTCAATTATTTCGATTGCGCTCGCCTATCCGTCTAAACTAAAAGACGCTCCGAAAAATCAAAAAGGCGAACGTCGCGGTCAATTCGCGCGTGCGTCTTGGGGGCGCGACTATCATGATGTTTTGCGCGATAAATTACGGCAAATCGGTGAGTTTTTAGAAAGTAAGTTAAGTGATGTACATTATACCTCAATGGTTGACACAGGTGAGTTGCACGACCGTGCTGTAGCTGAGCGTGCAGGGATTGGTTTTGTCGGAAAAAATTGCGCGCTTATTACAGAAGAATACGGGTCATATGTGTATTTGGGCGAAATGATTACGAATATACCATTTGAACCCGACGAACCAATTGAAGACGGCTGTGGTGACTGTAACATTTGTGTTGATACATGTCCGACTGGCGCGCTCGTCCAAGGCGGTCAATTAAACGCGAGTCAGTGTATTGCTTATCAAACATTGACGAAAGATTATTTAGGCGATGAATTCCGTAGTAAATTAGGCAATCGGTTGTATGGGTGCGACACGTGCCAAGTTGTTTGCCCGAAAAATAAAGGCGTTGACTTTCACGTGCATCCTGAATTTGAACCAGACCCTGAACGGGTTAAACCGAAATTAGAGCCGTTACTAACCATGTCGAACCGTGAATTTAAAGAGACATTCGGCGAGATGGCAGGGTCTTGGAGAGGTAAAAAACCGATTCAACGGAATGCGATTATTGCGTTAGCGAATTATAAAGAAACGTCAGCTGTCGATACACTTGCATCTGTCATGACGCAAGATCCACGCCCGATGATTCGCGGAACGGCAGGTTGGGCGATCGGTCAAATTGGTCGGTCTGACGGTCAGTCGTTAATCGAAGATGCAATGGAACGTGAAACAGATGAGCGCGCACGTGACGAAATGGAAAAAGGCTTATCAACGTTTTTAGAAAAGGTAGGCGAATAAGATGACGATTTATGTCGCGGAGTATGAATCGCCAGTCGGCCCGTTATATATGGGCGGAACTGAAACTGAATTATATTGGATTAAGTACGGCACGCGTGATCATGTTCACGCTCGCTTTGATCAGTGGCTTAACAAATATTTTGCTAACGTGACATTTTATCATCAGCCTGACCTTTTTTCAGATGTGTTCAGGCAATTCGACGCTTATTTTAATCAAGGCTTAGAGCAATTTGATATGAATTTAACATTGCATGGAACCGATTTTCAGCGAGACGTATGGCAGGCGTTATTGGATATTCCCTACGGTGACACATGGTCGTATTTAGATGTTGCAGAGGCAATCAATCGACCGAAAGCGGTTCGAGCTGTTGGCGGTGCTGTTAATCGTAATCCGTTTACGATTGTCGTACCATGCCATCGCGTCGTCGGCAAGAATGGCTCGCTCGTTGGCTACGGTGGTGGTCTAGATAAGAAGAAGTCGCTCTTGTCCCTTGAGACCGTCTTGCGCTAGAATATCGGTTGATCTATGCTATAATATGGAAGGTTTTGCAGTAAGATAATAGATGAGGTGGAAATAGTGGGTATACATGTTGTGTTATATCAGCCAGAGATCCCAGCTAATACAGGAAATATTGCTCGGACTGCCTTAGCAACACATTCAACGCTACATTTAATTCGTCCGTTAGGGTTTTCGACGGATGATAAAATGCTAAGACGCGCTGGGTTAGATTATTGGCATGATGTCGATATTCGTTATCACGATTCGTTAGATGAGTTGTATGAGGCATTTCCGGAAGGCACGTTTTATTACATAGAAAATTTTGGGACGAAGTATTATACGGATTTTGATTATCGTGACCAAGAGGAAGATATCTTTTTCGTGTTCGGTCGGGAAACAGACGGGATCCCGCTTGAGTTGTTAGAAGGGAAAGAGGACCAGTGTTTACGCGTGCACATGACAGAACACGTCAGGTCGCTCAACTTATCGAACACAGCAGCGATTATCGTTTATGAGGCTCTCAGACAACAAGGATTTCCGTATGTAAACTAAAAAAACACGCATTGGCGGCTTGTCCAATGCGTGTTTTCTCTGTGTAATGACGATTATTTGCGTGGTTCACCTGGTGTTGCATCGTATCCTGCTGCAAAGATCGATACGAGGAATGTCACACAAAGTGTCATAATGATTGCTGTATCCATAGAGATTCCTCCCTTATCAAAGTCACCTTCGTGCTTATTATTATAACTCAAAATACCATATATGTGAATGCCTAAAATCGTTGTTCAAAAATTGTTCGCAATCGTTGAACCGTTTGTATAAACAACCTACCTCGAAGAATATAGTGTATCAAAAACGGTTGGGAGAGATTGTGTGCAAACAGGAACATTAGAAGACTATGTTAAACATATTCAAAACGGCGACATTAAACCATTAACAGCCCATGAACGATTATATCAAGCGTTTCTTTGGGGAGAAAGTCGCGGCGCATTTGACCATTTAGTTGGAATGAATCATGTCCTGAAGCAATTCCATAATTATTTTTTGTTGCCTGCTGCTAAAGGTTATGATGCATCGAAACGGCTATGGTTATTCGTCGGACCTCCAGGTAGTGGTAAATCGTCTCTCGTGCAGGCGTTAAAAGACGTGCTCATCGCTTTTTCTAAAACAGGTCAGGGAGCATTATATCGTTTTAAAGACTGTCCCATGCAAGAAAATCCGTTATGGGCTTTGCCGGAAAATGTGCGTCACGAGTTGCAACAATCAACAGGTATTCATATCGAAGGATCATTATCACCGTACAATCAGTGGCGCTTAGAACACGATTACCATGGTGATTGGCGAGCGTTACCTGTTGAACGTTTTACCTTGTCTGAACAAAAACGCCGAGGTATCGGGTCATTTTTGCCAGGAGACCGTTATACGCAAGATTTATCTGATTTGATTGGCGATATTGATTACGCGGCTGTTACGACATTTGGCTCGTCATCTGATCCACGTGCGTACCGGTATGATGGTGATATTCAAGCATCTAATCAAGGGTTGTTGGAATTGCATGAAGTACTGAAATGTCGTGACGATTTACTTTTTCCATTTTTAACATTAGCAGAACAATCGATGTATAAAGTGTCGCGACAAGCGATGATTCATAGTGATCAAGTATTAATGGGCCATACGAATGAAACAGAATGGAAATCATTTGCGGCTAATTCCGCTAATCAAAGTATAGTGAAGCGGATGATGGTGTTACATGTTCCGTACAACATGGATGTGAATGAAGAAGTGACCCATTATCAATCGTATGTTCAAGCTGATATAGACAAAATATCTCCGAGAACATTAGAGACATTAGCGCAAGCCGTTATTATTTCGAGGCGAGCGGAAGATGATGATCGTCAACTATACCAAGAGGTCGAACAGCTGAAACAAGGTGTCGTTTCTGAACATCATGAACGAGACGGAATGGACGGCATAGATACGCGATCGGTTTATAGAGCGTTGGAACGGTCTGTTTCGACATTGGACCGAGTCACAGCATTTGATGTTTCAAAGGAGTTGGTACACGTCGTGGATCAAGATATGACGCTGACGGTTAAGCAACAAGAATGGTATCGTCATATTATTCATGTTGTGCTTGATGTGTTTGCAGCTGATTTGATGCAACTGATTGAAGAACGCGTTATGGATAGTGAGTCCGTACAAATGAAAGCATTTATCACTGATGTGATGGCATCAGCTGAACAATTGCACGAACAGTTCGGTTTTTCGACAAAAGTGTATGATGATTTATTATCTAGGTGGCATACGTCACAAGATTGGCGTGACTTTTTTTCAGGCCTTCCGTCAGAATATCAATCGGCTTTTCGGCAAAAACTAATGCAACACGTTTTGGAACAGGCTGTTGCAACTCATTCGTTAACAGAGTGGTTAGTGTCTCATTTAAATGACATTGAGGATGGAGGCTATTTGGACTATGTGTCTCAATTGAAATCGCTATTGCGTGAGCGTTATATTGTGAGTGGATAGAGATATTGCGAAAATTGTGTCGAAATCAACGACAATTTTATGCAATTTTTCGTGCACTAACCTTTTCTATTGACGAATTTTCATATATACTAATTGAAGGTATATGATGTTTTGACATTGAACACGACTGTTTAGTTTGTTTTGCCTTTAAATCGGGTATTATAAACGGTAGATGTTCGATAAAACGGCAATAAACTGGAACTAATTTTCTAGAAATCGATGGGGGTAGTAAATAGTGGCAATGCAAGGGTCTAACGACAATGTTTGGCATGCTTTTCACGGTCCCAATATGGGTTATATAGAAGAGCAGTATGAGTTATTTTTAGACGACCCTGATGCAGTTGATGAATCACTGCGTCAAATGTTTGAAGAGCACGGTGCACCAGATTGGATGGACTCAGGTAACGTCCAAACATCAGGTGGAGCTCAGACAAACATTGGTGACTTGAAAAAACTAACAGCAGCGATGAAGCTTGTGGACGCTATTCGACGTCACGGGCATTTAGAAGCGGATATTTTTCCGGTTGGGAAACAAGACGACCGCTCAACGCCGTTAGTTGATCCTCAAACATACGACTTAACAGAAGCGGACCTTAAGCAGATGGACGCCAAGGTGTTAGTCGCGAATGTACCAAGTCATGTGAAGACAGCTTGGGACTTAATCCAGCACTTAAGAACGCGTTATTCTGGTACAGCATCATTTGAGTTCAATCACATCCCAGATGATGATGAGCGTGAATGGTTGTACAATCAAGTCGAAAACGGCACGATTGATGTATCCTTGAGCCAGGATGAAAAGAAAGACTTATTAAAACGTTTGGCAGATGTTGAAGGGTTTGAAAATTTCCTTGGTAAAACATTTGTCGGACAAAAACGTTTCTCGATTGAAGGTTTAGACGTTATGGTACCAATGATTGAACGCATGGTTCGTAACGGGAATCAAGACTCAGTCGAGCATATTTTAATGGGCATGGCTCACCGCGGTCGTTTAAACGTGTTAGCACATGTTCTAGGAAAACCATATGAGTTAATCTTTTCTGAATTCGCGCATTCACCGGATAAAGAATTAGTGCCTTCAGAAGGGTCAACGGGCATTAATTACGGCTGGACAGGCGATGTGAAATATCACTTCGGCGCTGACCGTGAATACGGTGAAGACAACTCAACGAAAGTAACACTCGCTCACAACCCTTCCCACTTAGAGTTCGTCAATCCTGTGGTTGAAGGTTATACGCGTGCGGTTCAAGATAACCGTCATGTTGCGGGTTATGCCGAGCCTGATTTTGATAAAGCATTTACGATTCAAATTCATGGTGACGCAGCATTTATCGGTGAAGGTGTTGTCGCTGAAACGCTTAACATGTCGCAATTAGATGGTTACGAAACGGGTGGTTCGATTCATATTATTGCGAACAACTTGTTAGGGTTTACAACGAATCACAAAGACGGCCGTTCACCGAAGTATGCAAGTGATTTAGCGAAAGGGTTTGAAATGCCGATTGTGCACGTCAATGCGGATGACCCTGAAGCTTGTATGTCAGCGGTTGAATTAGCTTATCAATATCGTAAGAAGTTCCAAAAAGACGTCATTATTGATTTAGTCGGTTACCGTCGCTACGGCCATAACGAAATGGATGAGCCGCGCGGTACGCAACCGAACTTATATCGCGAAATCGATGATCATAAGACGGCTTATGAATTGTACGCTGATAAGTTAACGGCTGAACAAGTTGTCCCAGAAGATGAAGCGACGTCTTATAAAGATAACGTACTTAATAATTTACGTGAAACGTTCAATAGTATGAAAGAAAACGAAGACGTTGAGCATACGATTCCGGATTTACCGGAAGAAGTCGTTAACGGTCTCGATAAGATCGAAACGGCTGTAGATGAGGACACGCTTAAGAAATTAAATGCTGATATGCTTAAACGCCCAGATGATTTCAATGCGTTTAAGAAACTAGAAAAAATCTTACAACGTCGTGAGAAAGCATTTGAAGAAGGCGAAAAAGTCGATTGGGCGTTAGGTGAGGCGCTTGCGTATGCCTCGATTTTAAACGATGGTACACCGATCCGTATGACGGGGCAAGATACGCAACGTGGTACATTTGCGCACCGTCACGCTGTGTTACATGATACTGAAAAACTTGAGACATACAGTCCGTTCCACGGGCTAGAAGGTGTCGAGACAGCATTTAGTATTTATAACAGTCCATTAAACGAAACAGGCGTACTCGGGTTTGAATATGGTTACAGTGTTCAATCGGACGAAACGCTTGTGTTATGGGAAGCACAGTTTGGTGACTTCGCGAATGCGGCGCAAGTCATTTTTGATCAATTTATTGCATCTGGTCGCGCGAAGTGGGGTCAGATTGCTAGTCTTGTCATGCTTCTCCCACACGGGTATGAAGGACAAGGCCCTGAACACTCGAGTGCTCGTCTAGAGCGTTTCTTACAGTTGTCAGCTGAAAATAACTGGACGGTTGCCAACGTGACGTCAGCGTCGCAGTTCTTCCACTTGTTACGTCGTCAGGCAGCGATAGTCGGTACAGAAGCAGCACGTCCACTCGTTGTCATGTCACCGAAGAGTTTATTACGTAACCAACGTGTAGCCGTTGATCATGAAGAGCTGTCGAATGGCAAGTTTAAGCATATTTTAGAACAACATAATACAGGTGAAGACGCTGAAGCTGTTAAACGCCTTGTGTTAGGTAGCGGTAAAGTGATGGTTGAGCTTGAAGAAGAAATGGAAAAGCATGACCCATCTGATGCGATTCATTTCGCTCGTATTGAGCAAATTTATCCGTTCCCAGAAAAAGAATTGCAAGAACTGCTTAAGACGTATAAAAACGTTGAAGAAATCGTTTGGTTACAAGAAGAACCGAAAAACATGGGTAGTTGGGATTTCGTTAAAGAACGAATTCAAGATATTAAAAAAGTTAAACAGAAGCTTCATTATGTCGGACGTCCTCATCGTTCCTCTCCAGCTGTGGGTGATCCGAACATATCGAAAGCCGAGCAAAGCCGGATTTTAAATGAAGCATTGAAGCTAGATTAAAGGAGGAGAATGTCGTGAAGGAAATTATTGTACCAGAGCTAGCCGAGTCGATTACAGAAGGTGAAGTTAGTGAATGGTTAGTCCAAAAAGGTGACCAAGTTGAAAAAGGCGATGCCATCCTTGAATTAGAAACAGACAAAGTCAACGTCGAAGTGAACTCTGATTATGCAGGTGTGATTACAGAGTTACTTGTAGACGAAGGGGATGAAGTTCAAGTCGGTGACGCAATCGCGAAAGTCGATGAGAGCGGTGAAGCACAAGCAAGCTCTGATGACAGCTCTGATGCGGAAACGAAAGAAGAAAGTAAAGCTGAAGAGACGAAAGAAGCTCCGAAAGAGGACACGAAAGTAGAAGCAAGTGAACAGCAACAAGAAGAAACTTCACAACAAGATTCAGACCAACCTGTTGCATCACCTGCGACTCGCAAGCGTGCTCGTGAATTAGGCATTGATTTAAATGATATCAAGCCGAAAGATCCAGTTGGTCGTATTTCGAAAGAAGACGTTGAAGCGGCAGCTAAAGAAAAAGTAGAAGGCAGTAAGAAGCAAGACAGTAAGAAAGACGCGAAAAAAGACGACAAATCAGCTGAGAAGACTGAATTCGATAAACCAGTTGAACGCGTGAAAATGTCTCGTCGTCGTCAAACGATCGCGAAGCGTTTAGTTGAAGCGCAAGAACAATCGGCGATGTTAACGACGTTTAACGAAGTTGACATGACGAACATTATGAACGTCCGTAAAGATCGTAAAGACGACTTCGAACAGAAGCACGGCATCAAGCTTGGTTTCATGTCATTCTTCACAAAAGCGGTTATCGGTGCGCTTAAAGAATTCCCATTACTCAATGCGGAAATCCAAGGTGACGAAATCGTGATGAAGCAGTTCTACGACATCGGTATGGCTGTTTCGACTGAAGAAGGTCTCGTCGTACCTGTCGTCCGCGATGCTGATCGTTTAAGTTTCGCTGGTATCGAAGGTGAAATCATGAACGTCGCGAAGAAAGCGCGTGACGGTCAGCTATCTATGAAAGATTTACAAGGCGGTTCATTTACCATTACTAACGGTGGTATTTTCGGTTCATTACTATCAACACCGATCCTAAACACGCCACAGGTTGGTATTCTAGGTATGCACAAGATCGAAAAACGCCCGAAAGTCATGCCAGATGACAGCATCCAAGTACGCCCTATGATGTATATCGCGCTATCATACGATCACCGTATCGTTGACGGCCGCGAAGCTGTACAGTTCCTAGACCGTGTGAAACAAATGGTTGAAGATCCGTATGACTTATTACTAGAAGGCTAAGGTATATACTGGGAACCCCCTCGCATAATGATAGGCGAGGGGGTTTTTTGTTTTCAAACGAATTTATTTAATAAGTCCGCTTAGTTTTGAAATAATTGGATGAAGTTTTGAAATAAATCAACTGATTTATTTCAAAACTTCAATGATTTATCTAAAAAGTCATGAGGGAGGGGTCATGTGGGGTTTCAGAGTGGTTATTACGTTCATGGTTATGTGCCAAAAATTGAAGAGAAAACGCACGGTGTTAAGCGTAATCGAGGAAAAACGGAATCACGTCGTTTGAAGCTTTTAAGTGACGTCGATTTAAGGAAGTTAATCCAATCATTAACGATATCCGAATCCTGTCTCATTCCTCGAGTGAATCATCGTCAATCTTGGTTGAACCATTTTAGAACGGCTAGATCGCTTGTTGAAAGCCAGGTTAATCAAGTGATCACAGTTCATGAAGAGGAATCCTTGTCGGTGCTGCTTCTCGATTGTTCAACATCCATGCGATCGACACCTATTATCAAATGGTTGCAAACGGTCGATAAGTCACCTTATCATCTTATGTTATGCCATCGTGAACGACTATATCAATATCCTCAAAGATCGATTGAGCAAGCTGATTTAGACGGTGGAACATCTTTCACAACACCTATCTCAACCCTTTGTCGGGCCGCAGAAAAAGAAAAATGTACCATCAATATCACTCATGTGACAGATGGGGAAGGCTTTAGTGGCGAATTAGACCGAGCAAGACAAATCGTAAAAACTTATCGAGGTGTATATCAATCCATAGACCTCTGAGCCCGATGTCGCAATATGCAACGCTCTAGAAGACTAGAAATGATCGAAAAAACTGCCATGATGCAAAAAAACAAAAAATTTTACGAAATTCAGCTTCATATGATTGCGTTTTCATAAACTACTTGATAAAATGCAATAGCATAACTGTTAATCATTTATTTTTATAGGGGGAACAGAAATGGATATAATTTTAGGTTTGATAGCTATTTTAGCTGTCATCGGACTAGCTATGCTAATGTCCAACAATCGTGGTAAGATTCCATTCAAGGGAATCGGAATCATGATTCTATTGCAACTATTAGTTACATGGTTCATGTTCCAGACACAACTCGGTCAAGATATTATTACTCGTATTGCGTCAGTATTCAATAAGTTAATTGAATTTGGTACAGGCGGTGTGAACTTTGTACTTGGTGGTATTCAAGTAGGAGATAATGGCGTTTTCTTCTTTGATGTACTACTAATTATCGTTTTCTTTGCGACAATTTTGTCAGTATTAACGTATCTTAAAATACTACCTTTATTGATCAAATACTTAGGCGGTGCACTTTCATACTTAACAGGTCTACCGAAGATCGAATCATTTACAGCGGTAAACAGTATGTTCTTTGGACAGTCTGAAGCGTTAATCGCAGTTCAATCGCAGTTCCATCGTATTACAGAGAACCGTCTTTATATCGTATCGGCGTCTGCCATGGGCTCTGTATCAGCATCCATTATTGGTGCGTACATGGAAATGCTCCCACCAGAATATGTATTAGTAGCAATTCCGCTTAACATGTTCAGTGCACTGATCGTTGGTTCGATTATTGCACCTCCAGTTGTAGAGGACGAAGATGATGATGTTGATATTAATGATGTTAGTGAAGCTAAGAGCATATTTGAAGCCATGGCGAATGGTGCTTTAGATGGTGGTAAAATTGCCCTTATTGTTGCGACAATGTTAATCGCTTTCCTAGCATCGCTAGAATTAGTGAACTATATTGTTGGTGTAGTAATCCCTGTTGAAGGGGCATCACTAGAAGCAGGTTTAGGTTATCTATTACTACCACTAACATTCCTTATGGGTATTAATCCAAGTGAATTAGTTGATGCTGGTAGTATCATGGGTCTTAAGATTGTGACAAACGAATTCGTAGCAATGGATATGCTATCAGGAATGCAAGATCAGTTCACTGATAAGACAATGGGTATCGTATCTGTATTCCTTACAAGCTTTGCGAACTTCGGTTCAATTGGTATCATTGCCGGTACTGTTGCTGGTATTGATTCTGAAAAAGGTAAGACTGTCTCTCGTTTCGGTCTTAAACTATTAACAGGTGCGACTCTAGCATCAATCCTTTCAGCAACAATCGCTGGTTTATTCCTATAAACCTATCATTATTGAAAAGATCCATCTTCACGTAACGTGAAGATGGATCTTTTTTTGATTGAATTAAAATTGTTAGACATTCTCTCTGGATTGTCTAACAAATCTAAAGGACTATTTAACAGTCTCTGCAGAATGTTTAACAAACTCGAAGGAATGTTTAACAATTTTGATCAAATGTCTAACAATCTCAGAGGATTGTTAGACAATTAAGGTTTTGGAGCTATATTTGTTGTTTTTGGTCGTATCGTCTAATGATATAAAACAAGCGTCCAATTAAAATCATAGCACCGACTGCTAATCCAACAATCAGCCCGACCCAGTAGCCAAATGCATCGAGTGATGTCCATGCAGACATGGCAATTCCAGAAGGCAAACCAATAACCCAAAACGATATAAATGCGATGACTAACGTGACGTTTACATCTTTGTACCCGCGTAAGGCGCCTTGAATAGGTGTGCCAAAGCCATCAGATATTTGGAAAAACACCGCAAACACTAAAAACTGTTGCATTAACGTAATAACTTCAGGATGATCACTATAAAGCTGAGCGACTTCTTCTCGTAAGAAAAAGATAAAAGCACCACTGACAAGGGCAACCGTCAATCCAGAACTAATCCCGATTAAGCTATACTGTTTCGCATCTTGCATCCGTTTCCCGCCGACTTCGAAGCCGACTGCGATCGTTAAAGCCATTGCAATCGCTAATGGTAGCATATAAAAGATCGTCGCGTAATTCATTGCCGCTTGGTGGGCTGCGACGGTATACGTGTCATAACGACTAATCATCAAGGTGACAGCCGCAAAAATACTCGTTTCAAAAAAGATTGTCACGCCAATCGGAAGGCCGATTGTCAATTGTTCTCGCCACGCTTGAAGCGACGGCTTCCCCCACGTATGAAAAATGTAGTAGCGTCGAAAAGGCATGACGCGATGAATAATCATAACCGCGACAATGGACGAGATCATATAGGCTAGCGCTGAGGCGATTCCGGCGCCTATGCCACCTAACTCTGGTGCGCCGAGACGTCCGAATATGAACATGTAATTAAACAACGCATTGAGCGGTAGCGTCATTAATATAATAAGCATAGACGTTTTCGTTTGACCGAGTGCATCGATGAATGAGCGTAACAAATTGAATGAAAACAAGAAAATCATGCCATACCCTAAAGCTACTAAATAATATTTAGCGATATGACGAACATCTGGTTCTAAGGCAAGCAAATTAAGGATCGAATCTAAAAATAAGACACCAGCTATCAAAATCGTCACCGTAATCGCCGCCGCTAAATATAAGCCCTGTTTAACTTTATAAGGAATAAGGTCTTTCTCGCCTGCTCCTAACAATTGTGCTGTAATGGGTGAGATCGCAATGAGAATACCATTCGTCCCCGTTAAAACAGGCACCCATATTGACGAGCCAACAGCCACACCAGCTAAGTCTTCTGCTGATGCTTGACCGGCCATGACGGTATCAAACACATTCATAAAATAAATCCCGACTTGCGTGATTAAAATGGGAATCACAATGCGAATGAACAGTTTAATTTTGTCAGAAATTGATTGCGTCGGATACATTTTTGATCCCTTCCTATATTCGTTAGCGGTTATCTTTGCTAATATGTCATTATAGCGTAGATTGTCTGATATGAATAGAAAGGACGTTTGAACGATGAGTCAAAAGACGATTGTATTTACTGGAGGCGGAACAGCAGGGCATGTCGTCGTCAATTTAGCGATTATGCCTGAATTTATCCGCGAAGGGTTTGATGTTCATTATATTGGATCGTACGAAGGGATTGAACGTGATCTCGTTGATGGCATGGAAGGTGTTACGTATCACGGCATTGCCACAGGTAAATTACGCCGTTACATGTCCGTTGAAAATATGAAGGATCCATTTCGCGTGTTGAAAGGACTTGGCCAAGCGCGCCGTTTACTCAAACAGTTAAAACCTCGCGTCGTATTTTCGAAAGGTGGCTTTGTGTCAACGCCTGTCGTCATGGCGTCCCGTTTAACAGGTGTTCCATCCATTATTCACGAATCGGATTACACGCCAGGGTTAGCGAATAAAATTGCATCCAAATTCGCCCGCCATATTTTAACGACATTCCCAGAGACGAATCAGCATTTACCTGAGAAAAAAGTCGTGAATGTCGGTGCGATTGTACGGGAGGAATTGTTTGCGGGTGACTCAGAGCAAGCGTTAGCTATGACAGGGTTAAGCCGTGATAAACCGACTGTATTAGTGATGGGAGGCAGTGCAGGTGCTGCGAGTATTAATCAAGCCGTTCGTCAAGCACTTCCAGATTTGCTCAAACAGTATCACGTTATTCATTTATGCGGTAAGGAAAAACGCGACGACACCATCAATCAGCCGGGTTATGTCCAATATGAGTATGTTACCGATGAATTAAAAGATTTATTAGCGCTTGCTGATGTAGTCGTATCGCGTGCCGGTGCGAATGCGATCTTTGAATTTTTAGCGTTAAAAAAACCAATGCTCCTCATTCCATTGTCGAAACAAGCAAGTCGTGGTGATCAGTTATTGAATGCAGAATCGTTTAACAAACGCGGCTATGCGGATGTACTAGAAGATGAAGAAGTCGATGCCACATCTTTAACTGATGCGGTGAATCGTCTGTATGAGAATCGTGAAACATATCAGGAGTATATGGCATCCTATCAACCGCAGAAAACGAAAGATGACGTTATTGATATGATTAAACAAACGATGTTATAAACAGCTAGAGCGACCAAACACAAGACGTGATGGTCGCTCTAATGTTATTGCACAATGCCAAACCGTTTAATATCAATCGAAATATCGTAATTGACATCAATATTAGGATACAAGTCTTGCCATTTATCGCGTGTTAATTCTTCGCCACGTGTCTTGTTGTTATATTTCACCCCAAAGCCGAAGACGTCGCTACCTAGTTGCTTGGATTTACTAACAACTTCTATCAGTTCATTTTCCATTTTTTGAATTATTGCTTTCTCTAGTTGTTTTAATGGTTCTGGTTGGTCTAAGTTCATGCGGTGCGATTTTTCAATGATTCGCCCGTTTAATTTGACTGTTACATCATACGTCAACTTCTCAGGGTCACGTAGCTGAATGGATGTGTTACTTTCAAGTTTATCAATGACAACATACATGTTATCGCCACGATTGTCGCGATGATACTCTTGAATATAAGGTTCAAATGGTTCCAAATCAAATTCTAAATCGATACGCCCTGAATTGTACTTATCTCGCAGCAATCGAACGTAAAACACTTCGTCTAGTGAAAAACTACCAACATGCACATCCCCCTGCATAGCACCGATCTTGTCAACCGCTACCTTGTTGTTTTCAACAGACAGAACCGGAATGAGTGGTTCGCGACCAATATTAAAGTAAGACCGCATATATTCGTGAAAGGTACTACTCACTATTTCTTCATTTTGCACAGCTGTTTCGATTAAGCGGTTTAGGTAGACACCGACATTCGGCGCTTCTTCATAGTTCGAAGCAGACAAAATATCTTGGGCAGGAGTTTCTGACATTGTGACGTAAAGCATATCGGAGATCGCTGCGTTGCGTTCAATTGTGTCAAGATAAGGAAAAATCCCTTGTTCAGCAATGCTCGGTCCGAATAAAATCGTTTGTAGTTTTCCGTTTACGATTTTGTATCCTGATTTTTTATTGGCATTGGCTCGTACCATATCGAATGTCTTACCAGTGCTATGAATGATTTGTGATGCGTTTGTAATATCAGGGTTAAACTGATATAACACGGTTGTGCCTTCGAGTTCCTGTTGTTGGTTCAAATCAAACCCATACGCTGTCACAATTCCGAGTTTTTCAATGATGTTTTTGCTTTGTAAGCAACCTGTTAATAACGTTAGGACGATTAAGCACATAACCATCAAATGACGAGCACGTTTATTTTGCATGTTGTTTGGCTCCTTTCCGGCGATGATACATAGCAAACGGAACCATAAGGATTGGAAACACAAAACCGAAGAATAACCCGGCTTTGCCGACACAGTCTGTGAAGAAATTAACATAGTATCGATTATCAAAATGAAATTGACAAATAAATGCAATCAAACAGATGAGATAAAGGTAATATTTATTTTGCCCACCGAATATACGTTTCAAGCTAAAACTCGACATCCAAGCTAGTAAAATGAGGTTAGGTAAGACAATAACCATCCATAAAGCAACCGTAACGATATCGAAGCGTTCGAACATGGGATATGAAACGACTTTAATCATTGATAACAATGGCCAAATTTTTCCTTTTAACTGTTCACTACTATAAAAACCGATCGAAATCATCGTAATAAACATCATCATTAAGATTGTAAAAGCCATCGCCCATTGACTATAACGATGAACGTGTTGACGTCCACGAATAAATGGATATAATACCCAAATTAATTCAAAGCCAATAAGTGAGTACGAAGTCTTTAGTGCACCTTGTAACAGTTCTTGAGGTGATGATTCAAATACAGGAAAATAATTATCAAATTGAATCATCCCGATAGGTTGAATGAGAATGATGAGCATCCAAATGGCACCGAAAAAGAAAACGACACTAGCCCCAACAGCAACGCGTACACCACCTTGAACGGCATATAATACAAGAACAAGGAGGCAAGCCGCGATAAACCATGACGTCATATCAGGAAAAACAAAGACTTGCACAAACTCGACGTAATTAAGCATAATACTTAAAAACATCAACCAGATGTAGGCAATGAATAATAAGGTGAAAAGTTTTCCAAACCATTTTCCGAATGTTTGCGTTAAGATCCCGTGTAAGTCTTCGCTTTGAAAACTATTAAGCACATAAACGCTACAAGCAATAGCTATGTGTAGGGTAGCGGCTGCGATTAATATAGCTATCCAACTATCCCGTCCAACCTCGATAAATACAATACGAGGATATCCTGCGATACCGACGCCGATTTGCATCGTGTGTAAAACGATAACGAGATAGATCGCTTTAAGTTTTTGATGATTGGGCACATTAAGTTTTTCTTGCATAATAGCACCTTTAATCTGTCCTTAATCAATTTCTAACGTTTTGGTTTTGGAAAACGACGAATTTGTTTTGGACGGTTAGAGTAAGCACGTTTCGTACTCCATAAAAACGGAAGTCGAATAAATGAATTGTTGAAATCACGCGGTTGAAACGGGTATATCGGCACGAAATATGGGAAGTTGAGTGAACGTTGTTTCACAAGGTGAATCGCAATAAACGCAAAGCTAAATATGAGACCGATAAATCCCCAGAAACCCGCAAACAACATAAGCGGAAAACGTATAATACGAATCGCTGACCCCATCAAGTAGCTCGGTGTCGTAAAAGAAGCAAGAGCACTTAACGCGACAATGATGATGAGAATATTACTTGTGAACCCAGCTTGTACGACAGCTTGTCCAATGACTATACCGCCCACGATACCCATCGTTTGACCGACTTTCGTTGGCAAACGTGCTCCAGCCTCACGTATAAGTTCAATTAAAAATTCGAGTATGAGGGCTTCGAGTAATGGCGGAAACGGAACCCTCGTCCTCGAATGACCGAGTGATACGAGTAAGGCATCTGGTATAATCTCGTAATGATACGTTAATGCCGCAACATAAGTTGGTGTAAGTGTAATTGATAAGATCATGGCTATAATTCGCATTAAGCGGATAAATGCCCCCATATTCCAACGGGTATAAACATCTTCAGTCGTCTGAAAAAAACTAAAAAATGAAACGGGGGCGATAATCCCGGATGGGCTCTTGTCGACTAATAAGCCTACTCGTCCTTCTTTTAACGAATAACAAAACCGATCAGGTAACTCCGTCACAAGAAATTGCGGAAAAATAGAATACGAATTGTCTTCAATAAACTGTGTTAAAGCTGACGACTCCATGGCGTCATCGATCTTTAGTGAGTTTAAACGTGATCGCATTTCTTGAATCGCTTCATCATTGGCGATATCTGATAAATAGACGAGTCGCACTTCTGAAGGAATCGTATCACCGACAATAAATTTTTCGACTGCAAGCGTTGGCGTATCTAGCCGCTTGTGAATGAAATTCATATTCGTATCGATTGATTCAGAAAAAGAGATACGTGGACCGAATATGAGTGATTCTGTTTCGGCTTTTTCCGGTTTACGTTGATCGATTCTTGGTGCAGGTATTGCTAAACATGTTTGTGATTTTTCGGTATACAGGATAACGTAGCCTTCTAACATGGCAGATCCAATTTCGTTCAAAGTTTTTAGTTCAATAATATCGGTTACAGGGATCGAACTTTTGAGTGTGTCGTAGTCTAATTGTTTGGCTCCTTGTGCTTTCGAGATAATATTTGTTTGAACTTCTTTTTCAAGTACTAGATAATCCATATAAATTATAAGGAGCTTATCATGTTGTGTATTTACCGTTTTGGCAGCTACATCAGGTGACCCATTAAAGAATTGTTTTGTTACGTCTTGCTTTAAGTTGTCTAATTTGCACGGAAAATAAGTTGACTTACGAGTTCGACGTTTCATAATAGGCTCCCTTACGCAGAATTTGTCTTAGTATGTGATGGTTTGGTGAAAATATGTAAAGACTATCGATAAGACAAGTAAGGAGCGTGAATTAGATGGGGATGCAACTGATTGAAGTGTATATTCCGAAAACACAATACGACAATGTGACCCCAGCGTTAGAAGGGTTCAGCCAAGAAAGTGTGTGGAAAGCGTATGAATTAGAGGATCGTGTGTTAGTTCGAATCGTTGTAGAAGATGACGATGTGGAAGATATATTAGATTACTTAGAAGCGGTGTCGTCACTTGCGGATGGGTTTGAGACAATCTTGTTTCCAGTTAATACGTATTTGTCGAGACAAGCGATTCAAGAGCGTGATAATCCGAAAGAACAAGATGAACAGGAAGATGATGATCAAGGTAAATTGTTACGTGCGAGTCGACAAGAGTTGATGCACACGATTGAGAAAAAGAGCAAATTAACGCTCAATTACACGTTGTTGATTATTTTTTCGGCGATGGTGGCAACAGGTGGCTTTATTAATGATAGTGAAGCTGTTGTCATTGGTGCGATGGCGATTGCTCCGTTAATTGGCCCGGCTATTTCGGTGTCATTCGCAGCTGTACTAGGGGATGTGTTTAGGTTGTGGCGCGCTTTCTTAACGTTAGCCATAGGATTTGTCATGATTGTCTCGATTGCGGCGGCGTTTGGGTTTATGTTTGAGGAAGGGACAGAAACGACGCAGTATACGTCACGGACGATGGTGTCGTTTGCGGATATTGTAATTGCCTTAGCATCAGGTTCAGCGGGTGCTTTAGCGTTATTAAACCGCGTGTCGAGTGGGATGGTCGGTGTGATGGTTGCCGTTGCGCTACTGCCACCGACTGTCACGTTTGGTATTTCGATTGGACAGACGTTATGGATCGATACGTATTGGTCATTTCTACTCATCATGACGAATGTGACGTGTATTTTTTTGAGCGGTATTATTATTTTCTTTTTAAGCGGGATTCGTCCGATGAAATGGAAGGAAGAAGTGACGATTAATGTTTCACGGGTATTATCGTTTATTGTCGTTGCCGTTATATTCGTAACACTAGTCATTGTGCTATTATTAAGTATGTAATCATGTTGTAATCGGCTTGTTATACATGTTGTGTCGAATGTTTGGTATAATCCGAAACAGTTAGCCTTGCGTGCGGTCGGGTGACACGATATGCTAACAAGCAATACGCACGGTCAAACGAGGGATAGTATGCGAGACGATGATAAACGACTCGAAACAGAAGATGAAACGGATCTTTATGAAGATTTAGATGAGACAGATGTGAAAGATATTTTAGAAGACAATAAATATACGAAGCAACGTAAGGAGCCTGAAAAACGGAAACGACGTCCTTTTCCGAAGTGGTTGTTTTGGTTAATTGCGTTGTTCATGGTCATTAATGTTTTCGCGACGTTACCTGTTATGGTTTCAATACCTGCTATTGATTTTTTGAAAACGTCAGCGCAGTTGTTAACGGATGATGAAGTACAACAATACCGCGAATCCATTGCAACGATTGATGCAGGCAATAGTCGTGGAACAGGGTTTGCTTTTGCAAACGGCGAGAAAGTGTTAACGAATGATCATGTGATAGAAAACTATGAGCGACTTCATATTTATTTTAAAGAAGATGGGCCTTATGGTGCGACGGTCGATCGGCGTTATCCAGAGCTTGATTTAGCCGTGTTAGATCTACAGGATGAAACACGTCAAGACACACTTCCATTGGCGGATGAAACGACTTATTACGAAGGGGAGCCGTTTTATTTTATCGGTAGCCCACTCGGATTTAGCGGCATTGCCAATGAGGGAGAAATTATCGGCGAAACAACATCAAACAATGTGGAAACAGAAGTGCTAATGCTCGATGCGCCAATTTATAGCGGTAATAGTGGAAGCCCAGTCATCAATACGTCAGGAGAAGTCGTCGCGGTCATTTTTGCGACGAGAGATGATGATGAGCGTGGTCGGATTGGACTGGCGATTCCGATCGATGCGTTTCATGAGGAAAATCGCCAATAATACCCATAAATGAGTTAACTAAAACGAAAATATATAATAGTTGGGGGTGATGAGGGGTGTTACAACGTCTCAAAAAGACAGAAGACGTTCCCCTCGAAGAACAGGTGTTAGCCGTTCAGCAAGGGGATGATGAAACCCGTCATCATCTGTTATCGAGTTATCAACCGTTTATCGCAAAAGCTGTATCGAATGTTTGTAAACGTTATATTAATCCTGAACAAGACGATGAATTTAGTATTGGCCTTATGGCTTTTAACGATGCAATTGATTCGTATTCAAAGGATAAAGGTAGTAGTTTTTTAACATTTGCTAAACTCGTTATTTCGCGAAAAGTGATTGATTACATTCGAAAAGAAGCGGATGATGTAACAACGATGTCTTTGGACCAGTCGGAGGATGAGGACGAACCATCGACAACTGAATGGCGTGTATCGCAAGTGTCTAAAGACGAATACGCCAAAGCACAAGACAATTGGTATCGCCAAATTGAAATCGAGGAGTATAACGACCGATTAAAGGATTTTAAATTATCGTTTGCCGAATTAGCAACCATCTCACCGAAGCACGAAGATGCAAGGCAATCGGCTCAAGACGTCGCGCAATACGTGTATCAAGATGACGCGCTACGTGAATATGTTTTAGATAAGAAGCGTTTACCGATTAAACAGATTGAACCCCATGTCAATGTGAGCAAAAAAACGATCGAGCGAAATCGTAAATACATTTTGGCTGTCTTTGTGCTTTTGGTAGAGGATTTCGAATACTTAAAAGAATACGTTAAGGGGGTGAGTGAATGAAGGGGATTGTCGTAGAACATAAAAAACGTTACGCCGTTGTGATGACAGCTGATGGTGGTTTTTATAAAACGACGATTGACAGAACACATGATATTGGTGAAGAAGTTCAGTTTACACCGCTTGAAGAAAAAGTAGGTTTAATGTCGAAGTTGCGCTCGTTAACGTTATCCCCCCAATGGAAAGTGGCCGCCGCGATTATGCTAAGTTTAGCTATTATTTATCCGTTATTATCGTGGACCAATCAATCACCTGACACTTATGCTTACATCAATGTCGATATTAACCCGAGTGTATCGTTTGAAGTCGATGAATCGTATGACGTTATTAAGGCAAAACCGTTAAATGACGATGGTGAAGCGGTTCTAACTGAATTAGGTGATGTTGAAGGGCAATCACTACAAGAAATATCATCTCAGGTTATTACGACGAGTCGTGATTTAGGCTATTTGGAGTCTGAACGAGATATTTTGTTCGGTGTTAGTTATGCGAATGACATGAGTGGTGAAGACGATTCATATTTACAATCATTTTCCAACGATTTGCAAAATCAATTTCAAGACGAATATGAATTAACACTATTTGAAGTCCCACAAGATATTCGCGAACAGGCGGAAGAAGAGGGAACATCTATGAATGTTCTTTACGCGTCTAATCAAGTGCTTGATCAAAACGAAGCGAATGATCGAGATGATGATAATCGTGACGATGATCAAGAAACAGATAATACTGATTCGACTGACGTGTCTAATCAATCAGAAGACGGGTCGAACGATAGTGATGCGGGAACGAATGATTCAAGTGACGAATCAAACGAATCCAATCGTCAAATAGAACAAGTGTTGTCACGCTTCTTAGAACGAATGGACCGTGACGATTTACCACAGGGACTTCGTGATAAGTTAGATGAAGTTGATATAGAAGATGACCGAGATGAGGATGATGAACGTGAAACAGAACGAGATCGAGATGATCATCCTGTGTTCGGTGAAGACGGACCACCTGGACAGCGTGATGACGATAATGATCAAAGAGAAGACGATCGAGATGATCACCCTGTGTTTGGCGAAGATGGCCCGCCTGGACAGCAAAAAGATGAGAATGATGATGACCAAGATGAAGATGATACCCGTGACGACCGAGATGGTGAACAAGAAGACGATCGAGACGATCACCCTGTCTTTGGTGAAGACGGTCCACCGGGAAAGCAGGAAAACGATGAGCGAGAAGAAGAGGAAAGCGACCAGGATGATGAGCGAAACGACGATCGTGAGCAAGCTGATGAACGTGAACAACGCGAAGAAGACGACCGAGATGATGAAAAAGATGATCATCCGGTCTTTGGCGAAGATGGCCCACCTGGCAAGCAGAAACAAGAAGACAGTTCTGATGAGGACGATGAATCAAATCGAAATCGTCAAAACAATGACGAAGAAGATAGCGATGATCAACCCGAACGTGATGAACGCGATGAAAGAAACGAAGATGACGGAGAACGTGAGCGAGACAACGATTGGGACGAAGATGATGACTAAGCAGTACGCCAATTAGGTGTACTGCTTTTTTTAATGCAAGATATTAATCATCTTAATCTTTCTTATCTTAACGGGTGTCAGAAAACATAGTATAATAAAACCATTCTATTACGTAAGGACGGATGGTTGCCCTATGAAGCAGTGGTTCAATCGGTTAGTTTGGAATCGCGTTTGGAAACGAATCGTCTGGATAATTATCTTGCTTATCATTATATCAGTATCAGCCATAGTCATTTGGGTTAATCAGCATCCACTCACAGATTATATTCAAGCTGAACAAGAAACGATCGATCAAATGCGGGACCATTTGACGATAGAACAACCAGACAAAACATACATCCAAGATCAATTAATATCGGCGCCATCGATTTCTGATTTATCGATTAATGTTGTGGGTCGTAGCGATTCAGACGCATACGATCGGTTGACAAGCGTTTTAATGTCGACTCATTTAAATGCCGAACGGTCAATGAATCCTGAAAAAGCGCATGCATTATATGATTTTAATTTATCAACAGCAAACATTGGTTGGTTGAACGGTCGCTTGTATCAGAACGATGATGAAACGTTGGTCGCCATTCGTGATTGGATGAACGATACGGTTGGTTTTGATCATGAAGAACTGTCCTTTGTGCCGACATTTTATAGCCATAATCGCAGCCGGCAACTTGATCTTGGTGATAATGTATGGCAAACGGCTCAAACATTTTTGAACCATTTACGCGAATTGGACATTGACCGAGAGTCTTTGACTGACACAGAAGACAAGATCACGATTTTAGTTGACCGAGCGCAAGCAAATGAATGGTGGTTAAATATATTAGAGTATTTAAAAACAGAAGAGCTTTTGTCAAACGAACAGGTGATGCACTGGGAAAACATGCATGTTGCAAAAGCAATTAATTATGAAGCGACATATCAAGATTCAGAAGTTCACGAGAGAACGTGGTCAACGACTGTGAGCGATGAGATGTCGTCGTGGGATATTGAACTTAATATGAAGACAGGTGATCGTGAAGATGAACTAACCATGGAAAGTCGATTGTTAGTGACGTCTGATGCGGGTGATACGGTTCTAGATGCTCGTTTCGATAGCGTAGCTCAGAAGTCGCCGACTGAAGATATTGAGACAACACAATCGCTCATTGTGGAATATCCTGACTGGGATTTTGCTGACGGGGTTCGTGTGAATTGGGGAAGGCAAGCAACGGCAACGGAAGATGAGTTCGACTTCGATATCGCAATTGCGAATGAAGCAATCACAAGGCCGTTAAGCGGCACCATTCACGAACGATATAGTTCATCGGAAGGTGAAGCAGCGCATGATACGACCATTGTGTTAAACGTAGAAGATGAGTCGGTATTTGATCTTGATATACCATTAAACGAGTGGGAGGTAACGGTTGAACGTGAGCACGAATTTGATGCTGAAGCCTCAGTGCAACCGATTGAACGTTCAGATGTCGTATGGTATGATTCGTTGCTACTTGAAAAGTGGCAACAGCAACTAGAATCGATTGAGCAAAACCCGAATGACTGGCTTGAAGAGCAATTTGAATGGCCGTTTTAGAAAGGAGGAGGCGTGAATGATCGGACCGTACTATACGTTAGAGTTGAAACGTTTGCTAAGAGCGCCTTTTTTATTGCTTGCGGTTGTATTATTCCCCGTTCTTTTACTATCAATTGTTGGATTAGTCATCTTTCAATCGATGCAGTCTGAACTCGAACATGTGGAACTTGTCGTCATTGATGATGATCAAACGTTTGAAACGAATGCATTGATCGAACAATTAGCAGGCGATGAGACATTGAACGACGTGATCACATTCCAAAAGAAACAAGGGTCAGTCAATGATTATCGAGAACAAGAACAGATTGCAGGTATTATTCATATACCAGACGGTTTTACCGCACAATTGCGGCAAGGTCATAATGAACCCATTGGTGTGTACTTAAACGAATCACAACCATTTGCCTCTCAATTAGCGAGGCTTTTGCTACAAAGTGGACAAGGGTATATTACAGCAGCCCAAAGTGGTGTTAACACAGTCGTTCATTTTCAGGAGGACCAGCTAACAAATGACGAACGATCTCAATTAGTACAAGATATGACGCTTCACTTTACGTGGTTAGCATTAGGGCGTAACCAGTTGTTTGACCAACAATCTTTGACAGATGTCAAGTCGTTATCATGGTTTGAACAAGGTTATGTCGCAGGTGTGTCCTTGTTATTAGTGAGTACTTATTTTTTGTTTATACTATTATTTAAACCTGTTACGCCTCATGGGATAGAGGAACGATTACGGACATTAAAATTTACTCGCTTCAAACAAATTGTCGGAGAAGGTTTATTACATAGTACATTTTTGTTGAGCTACGTCTTCATGATAGCCATTTTATCGATCATTTGGTTAGACGTTCACGTTGTTTCGCTTTTCATTCAGTGGATGTTAGTCGCTGTCATGTTCATCGTGATTAACTTGCTGATGAACAATCTATTTAGGACATTCAGCCTTAAACTTATGTTTACAGCTGTCGTGACGCTTAATTGGCTGTTCGTAAGCGGTGCTCTACTCCCGGTTGCGTTTATTCCAGATTATCTGTCGGTGTCTTGGCTTCAAGCTGTGCAAAGCGGATTCTACGATATAATCCAAGCAAAATCTGTACCGCTTGTTTCGTGGTTGCAAGTGGTCGTTGCCATCATGTTATTAGTCGGCCTGCTTTCACTTATCATTCGGCAAAGGAGTGAATCGTCATGAGCGTGTGGAAGGCGATATTGACGCGGCGGTCGACGGTTATAACAATCCTCATCCTTCCGCTTTTATTAGCTATTATCGTTTTGTTAGCTAAGCAAACGACGGACGATATCGATGTTGCAATTGATATCGTCGACCCGTATGATCAGCCTGTCATAGCGGATTTAGTAGAACGATTAAACGAACGAGCTATTTTCGCTATAGAATTGCGCGATGAACGCGACTTAGAACGATTAGAACGCGGTGAAGTCGAAGCGGTCTTTGTCGCAGCTGATAATGTAAACGAACGGATAGAGCAAGGAGACATAAATAACATTTGGACGTGGTATCAACATGACAACAGTGTCGTGGATGGTTTATTTAAAGAATATATGGCATCAGACATGATGGAAAGGATCACGCGTGCTGAAGCGGCAAATATCGTAACACGTGACACGAATGATACGAATTGGGACGATGTTTACGATTACGGGGAACAATTTTTCGAACCAACACCATTGTTTCAAATGGATTTCGCACAATATACGTCGGGGATGATGAAGCGCGAATCTGCTAGTCAGTGGCCAGTTGTGCTGATGTGGGGATATAGTTGGTTTGTCATTATATTTATGGCGACATGGTTATATGAATGGCGCGACAATGACGTGACTAAACGTTTATCACTTTACCAGTTTGGACTATGGCGGTTGCATTCAGCTTGGTTATCATTAGTTGTCGCATTAGTAACGGTATATTTAATGGGATTTTTGACGATGCAAATAGCGATTGGTGAATCGTTCGAATGGCAAGGTATAAGCTTCATATCGTTAGTGTCTATCATGATTTTATGGCTCTTATCATTTGTCATTCGATCGCGTATGTCGTATGTCGCTGTTACGACGTTGTATGGCTTAACGGCGGTTATGGTGGTCTTGCTGGTTGAATGGCAATGGTTAAGTGATACAGTATGGCATTATATTTGGCTCCCATACTGGTTAATCAATTGAGGTGAAACGATGTTTGATTTAAACAATGTACACTATAAACAGAAGCGCAAGGTGGTTATCCAAAACGTATCTGCTCACGTGAGGCGCGGTGACAGTATTAGCTTGTTTGGACCGAATGGAGCCGGTAAATCAACGCTCATGCAAATCATGGCAGGGCTTAAACAACCGACATCGGGGACGTGCGAACAAAATGAAGCAACCGATCGTGCAGTTGGCTACGTTCCGCAACAGCTTGCCTTATTTGATAATATGACTGTTGGTGAGCATATCACGTTTTATCAAAAGATGACGAAACAACGTGACGATGCCTATATTAACGAGATGTTAGAGGTTTTAGCATTGTCTGACCAATGGCATGTTAAATCACAAGCGTTAAGCGGTGGTATGGCGCGGAAACTAAATTTAGCGATCGGTCTGGTTCACGAACCACATGTCGTTTTGTTAGACGAAGCATTTGTAGGGGTCGATTTAGCAACGAAGCATGATATGTTGCAATGGTTAAAACGACTGAATGACAATGGGACAACGATCGTGTTTATTACACATGATTGGCACGTTATTTATCACTTAGCGACGCAAATGTGGTTGCTTGATCGTGGTCAGCTCATCGATACGTTTTCCTTACGTGACCTTGACCAAAAAGAAGCTGAATGGGCGTCTCAGTCTGATTCTGCTTTAACGAAAATGTTTGCATTGCGCCATTAACAACAAATGGCAATGTCCTGTCGGCATAATATGGGTCTGTCTTTTCCATACTACGGTTGAACGAAATGGAAAGGAGGCTTATGTTATGCAACGATTATTAGTATTAAGTTTTGCGTTACTTGTGCTTGTGTTAGCAGCCTGCCAACCGAATGATGAGAGCGGTATGATGGGGGATAATCCACAAGGTGATTATCAAGAAACGCGACAGGATCAAAACATGAATCGAAATCAAGGTAATGATCCAATGAATGTGAATGACCGTGATAACAACATGACGCGTCAGGCGGAAAATTTGAACCAAAACAACCGTAATCAGGATCAAATGAATCGTCAAAATCAAGAGCAAAACCGTTATGATGTCGCTGGTGAAGCGGCGGATGAAGTCGCGAGACAAGTGGATGACATTGATGAGGCATATGTCATGACGGGTGATAATAATGCATATGTTGCGGTTGTCATGAATAATGATAGTAATACGAACGTAAGTGATGACGTGAAAAAGGAAGTATCACGTGTCGTTCAATCGACGAAGCCAGATTTAGATAATGTGTATGTATCAGCGAACCCTGATTTCTTTGATATGGTAAATTCTTATACTGAACGAGCGAGTGAAGGCGATCCAATTGATGGGTTTTTCGAAGAATTTAATGGCATGTTAGATCGTGTGTTTCCTGACTTAGAGCGTTAAAAGGACAACGAGATGGAGCGATATGTATTGCTCCATCTTTTTTGTGCCTAAAAAAGGAGAGGTGATGAAAACCATTTATCATGAGTTGGTGCAAGGTGCGAGGAATATAGGGTTAAAGCCAGAATCGTTCGGGGTTGAATTAGTATCATTAAAAGTGTTGAAGCAGTTGCAACAACATGGATATCGTAGGCGATTTGTCGAATTTAAGCCTCGAGACATAAATGGTACGGTACTAGAACTATTTGATGTGCTCGATCGAGTCGTCTATATTCGAAACGATGTGCCACGATCATTACAAACGTTTATGATGGCTCACTGTGTTGCTCATGCTGATTTTTTGGTAAGAAATCATGAATTAAAGAGAGCCGTTCACCGATTCCGCCGACAATTCACAGCACTACGATCACAGTACGAATGGGCTAAAAGACAGTCGACTAACCATTTTCAGACATATGTCAGTAAGTTAGAGGAATTATTTTCGAATGTGTTGTTTCGACGATGCGACATGGATTGGCTCATGGATCATGTCATTCGGTCACGGACAGACACTTTGCTTTGGCAAGTCATGCACAATGAGGCGCAATATTTTGAAGCGATAGGCAAGACGTCATTAATGAATGAAGGGTGGGCCATGTGGCAACAAAATCAAATATTAAACAAAAGTGGGCTTATCAGTCAGGCGTTTGGTCGCTGGTCGGAATTGTTATGTGAGCCTACCTCTGCAGGGATTAATGTTTATCGCTTAGGATTACGTTTGTGGACAGAAGCAACAGACCCTTTTTATATCTGTCAAATGTATGATGATCAAACATTTATCGGTAAACTATTTTCGAAGGAGATACATGATGAAGAAGTCATTAGTTTAGTGCATCATCAATCAAGTCAAGTGACTCGTGATTTTGAAACGGTTAAACAGCAGCTACAATACACCGCGGTGTATTCCGGGAAATTACCGATTTATCTAGATACTTCTTTAACGAAACAGACAGGAGACGTGACCTTTCGCTATCCATTTAATCGTTACGAACAAAACAGAGTTAAGAACGTACGGTCATTATTGGAATCGTGTTTAGGTCAACGAGTGATGATCAAGCCGAGTCATTCGCGATTATGAGACTAAAAACACGTATAAAAGGTCACATTTTTAATGAAATTTATGTTGATGATACGTTGCCAAGTCCTTTTGCCTATGCTAATCTAAAATAAGTGTCAAGATGTTTGAAAATTCATCAAACATTGAACTTTAGGACTTATCATATTAGAAAATCGACATAGACACACATAAGGGGGATTAGGCTTTGGGAAAGTGGCAACTATGGCGTTCAAAAATACCGAATCGTAAACGTAATAGTAGCAAGTTGTCTAATGAACGTGAAACAGTACATAACACAAAAGGGTTTAAAAACCTATCGATTGGTAAGAAATACGGAATTGTCTTTTTTATTACCTTATTACTTTTCACCATTGCATCAGGATTAGTGTTTATGCAAGCGTATTTTTCGGATCAAACGATTAACGAGCAAGTTGAATTGAGTGAAGAAGCAATCGAGGTAGGGGAAATGGCTTCGTTATTACGTGGTAAGGACATTCGAATTGGGGATTATGTTTTACTTAAAACGAATGGTTATCTGAACGAATATCGAACGATGAATGAAGAGTTTGTCAGTATCGCGAATGATATAAGAGGGAATTTAACGAGTGAGCAAACAAGCTTGTTAGATAATATCTTAGCGAATAATGAAGAGATTACGACGATTGTGGAAGAAGAAATTGTTTATGCGATCGGCGAGCGTGACGAACAAGACGCGATTTCAGGTCGTTCAAAAGTTGCATCCATTCGCGGTGAGACGACGGAAATGATGGAACAATTGCGCAGTATGGTTGTAGAAGATTTTAATGAATCAGCAGTGGATACGCGATCAGCTATGTTAGAGATCCAAACATATTTAGTCGTCAGTATCATTATTGCGATTGTGCTAGCATCCGCGATGTTATGGTTTATTAGTCGGAATGTTAATAAGAGTATTCATTCTGTTGTCGAAGTGGCAGATCAAATATCTGAAGGAGATTTATCCGTTGACGACGTTCAGTACCAAGGGAAAGATGAGTTAGGCCGATTAGCAACCTCTATTAACACGATGAAAGCGAATTTGCGTCGCATTATATCGAGCGTGTCGTCTGCTTCAGATTCTGTCACGAGTCAAGGTGAGTTAATGAGTGAATCAGCGCGTGAAGTGAATGATGGCAGTCAACAAATCGCCTCTACGATGCAGGAGCTATCATCAGGCACAGAAACACAAGCGCAAAGTGCCTCGTCTTTATCTGAAACGATGGAGCAACTTGTCAATAAAGTGCAAACATCATATGATGGCAGTCAAAATGCAGCACAATCATCTGTAGAAGTATTAGAAATGACGCAAGAAGGTCGCAGCTTAATGAATGATTCAGTAACGCAAATGAATCAAATTCATGCAATTGTCGAAGATGCGGTAGAAAAAGTAAAAGGGTTGGATCGTCAATCGAACGAAATTTCGAAACTTGTCCAAGTGATTCGAGATATTGCCGATCAAACGAACTTACTCGCTTTAAACGCAGCTATTGAAGCGGCTCGGGCGGGTGAGCACGGTAAAGGTTTCGCGGTCGTCGCAGATGAAGTACGGAAACTAGCTGAACAAGTTAGCAATTCCGTCGGCGATATTACAGGGATTGTCGGTTCCATTCAAACCGAATCGAAACAAGTAACACAATCGCTTGAAAATGGATACCATGAAGTTGAACAAGGGTCAGAGCAAATTAAGCATACGGAACAAACG
The DNA here is from genome assembly GCF_040545925.1 of Alkalibacillus flavidus. Lineage (NCBI taxonomy): Bacteria > Bacillati > Bacillota > Bacilli > Caryophanales > Bacillaceae > Alkalibacillus > Alkalibacillus flavidus. The sequence continues at coordinate 81,415 of NZ_JBEPMX010000007.1, read as the reverse complement.
TTTATTCAAATTAATGACGCGATTAACGACGTCGTTGGTAAAATTCAAGAAATAACATCAAACTTAAAAGATGTATTAAATGATAGTCAAGACATGAATAAATCGGTAGAAGAAATTGCGTCGATTTCTGAAGAGTCGGCAGCTGGTGTTGAAGAAGCAGCGTCGTCTGTTGAAGAAACGAACGCATCAATGGAAGAAATCTCACGTGCGGCCGAGGATTTAACGAAACTAGCAGAAGACTTAAATAGTCAAGTACAACAATTCAAGCTATAATAAAAGGAGGGGCTGTTAACAAGCAGCCTCTCCTTTATCACTATCAAAAGAACGATAGATTGGCGAGGTGCTAACATGCGTGTTGTCTCGATTTGTCCTAGCAATACAGAGATTCTAGCTTATTTAGACGCTGTAGATTTATTAGTAGGCGTCGATGATGATAGCGATTGGCCGAAAGAGGTTAATGATTTGCCACGAGTCGGTCGTGATTTGAATATTGACATTGAAGCCGTAGAAGCATTACAACCTGATCTCGTTTTAGCGTCATTAAGTGTTCCGGGAATGGAACGTAATATTGACGCGTTAAATCAGGCAAACATTCCGTATATTATTTTGGATCCTAATTCACTCGATGAAATTGCGCAAGATATCCTCACAGTCGGTGAGCATATCGGAAAAGAGACGAAAGCAGACGACGTTTACCGACAATTTCATGCGACATTAGAGGAATATCGGAACATTTCCCGGGAAATACCACAACCGAAAACCTTATATTGGGAATGGTGGCCTAAGCCCTTATTCACGCCTGGTGGCTGGAATTGGCTATCTTACATAAGTGAGCTTGCGGGTGGTCGTAACGTATTTGCTGACTATGACCAAGCTAGTGTGCAAGTCGAATGGGAAGATGTTTTAGCTAAAAATCCTGATATTATTTGTATGGTGTGGGTAGGGGTTCAAGAGAAAAAGATGAATCCTGAGATTATTAAAAAACGCGAACGGAGCGAATCAATAACAGCTATTGAACAAGATTTAATTTTTGTTTTGGAAGAGTATTTATATTGTAGACCTTCGCCTAGATTGATCGAAGGGTTGCAAAAAATAGCTTATTTACTTCATCCTGATTATTATCCAGAGCCAAAATCATGGCGTTAAGATAGAGAAAGAAGGGACTAATATGGGGGGAACATCAGTAGCAAATGAACAAAGTCAGGGCCAGACACGGTTATTAGCAGTGAAGAGAGGAGCGATGGCTGGCTTTCCGATTTTTCTCGGATATTTACCTATTGCGATTGCTTATGGTGTTTTAGCGCAACAATCGGGTCTGTCGACATTTGAAACGACGATGATGAGTGTATTAGTTTTTGCGGGGGCTGCCCAGTTTATGGCAGCGAATATGTTTGCACAAGGTGCGATTGCCATACAAATTATTGTGGCGACATTTGTCTTAAACTTCCGCCATTTTATTATGAGTATGTCATTTGTGAATAAAATTCGAGAATTTCCAATGCGTTGGAAGTTTGGTTTGACGCTCGGTTTAACAGATGAAACATTTGCTGTATCATCGCTTAATGGTGATGAAGCTAAAAATCAACACAGTAAGTTTTACTTTTTAGCATTAATCTTAGTCGCTTATGTGTCTTGGGTGTTTGGTAGTTTCTTGGGTGCAATATTAGGGGACGCGTTACCTCAGACGTTAAGCGATAGTATGGGCATTGCGTTATATGCAATGTTCATCGGATTACTCGTGCCATCAGTGAAAAAAGAATGGCGTGTCGGTGTGATTGCGATCTCAGCGATGGCTGTGAACTATGTGTTGATGAATGTGATGCAAATGGAAGTCGGCTGGGCTATTGTTGTATCAACGATTTTAGCAAGTTTGCTTGGAATTGTTATCATGAAGGAGGATGAGGCATGATTTTAGCAACGATTATTGGAATGGCGATTGTGACAATGGTGCCTCGTTTTATCCCGGCTTTTATCATGGAAAAAGTGCAGCTAAGACCATGGTTGAATAGGTGGCTTAATGCAATTCCATTTGCAGCATTGGGGGGCTTGATTTTCCCAAGTATATTAACAGTCATACCTGATGAGCCTTGGATCGGGTTGCTTGGCGGTGTCGTCGCTGTGATCATTGCGTTATTTAACGTGAACGTCATTTTTGCAGTGATTGGTGCTATTGCAACAGTGTTTTTATTAACCTTTTAATGAGTAGGTGATAGTGATGAATATAAGACGAGCGACGGTGGAGGATGCAGCGCAAATTGCACAAATCCACGAACAAACGTGGGTTGATACATATCAACCGATTATCGAGCATGATGATTTGCAACAAATTACGTCGTTTGAGCATCGACAAATTATGTGGGAAACGACGCTTCAGACGAACCACCATGTTTTTGTGTTAGAAACATCAGAAGGGAAAATTGTCGGGTTCATAGCTGGTGGTCAGGCACGTGCGGATTATTTAGATGTTGATGGTGAGATTTATAATATTTATGTCTCCCCGCATTACCAATCAGGTGGTCACGGTAGGCGCTTACTCCAGGCGTTTGTCGAAGAATGTGAACAGTTAGGTTTCGAATCACTTCTCGTCTGGATATTAACGGATAACCCGAATGGCGAATTTTACGTTAAATTAGGTGCTCGCCCGATTGAAGCAGAAAATGTCACAATCGGAAAAGGAACGTATGAAGAAACGGCTTATGGCTGGTCGAATATTGACGATTTAAAAGAGAAACTGATGTCGTCACATTCGAAGTCGTAACGGCTACCGTGTGGATATGATTATTGGAAGTACGGCCCTGTTGGTGAACGACCAGCAGGGCTTGATTTTTTAAAGCGGGTGCAACTATGAACGGCATGATCGGGTTTGTCACATTATTTGTACATCGTGAAGAATAATTATCCAAAAAATTTTTTCAAAAACCCCCAACTATTACCCTTTCTATCTCGTAGTGTATAAATAACAAAACATAGAAAGGATGATAACATGAAATTGAAATCACTCGTTTATTCCGTTCCAGCAGCGATGCTTACGGGTGCATTGTTCCTATCACCAATTGGAACGTTTGCGAACGAAAGTGCTGACGACACGGAGGAAACGAACCAAGATCAAGTGACTGAAGAAGATGAACAAAACGAAGAGCAAGTCGAGGAATCTGACGATCAAGAGGCGCAAGAGGAAGCGTCGATTGAAGAGCAATTATTTACTTATTATAAAGACGTGTCCGATCAATTAGCTGAAGCAATTGAAGATGAGGACACAGAGTTAGCCCAAGACATATTAGCTTGGTCTGTTGAAGAATTAGATTCAGCTTATGAAGCGTATCAAGCTGACGATTTAGAATCAGCACAAGCAACGTTAGATGAGGTATTAGCCGTTTTAGAAGAAGCGAAACAGGAAGATGCCTCTGAAGAAGAGGATTCTGAGGAAAGTGACGAAGGATCCGAAGAGTCTGAAGAAGATGAAGCGAAAGAGGAAGACGAAGAGAACGAAGAAGGCGAGAATGAATCAGATGATGAACGTGTCGTTGGACAAAACGTCTTATCTCTAGCAAAAGCAATGGAGGACAAAGGGAATCCTGTAGCGAAAGCAGCGTTAAAACGTAACATTGAACGTTCTTTAGACCGTTTAGAAGCAAAATATGATGAAGACAAGCTAGAGGCACTTCATGAATCATTAAATGACATCACAGATGAATTTAGTGAAGAAGAAAGTGAAGAAGGTTCTAAAGACGAAGAAGAAAGCGATGAAGAAGCAAATCGCGACGATGAAGACGACGATGACAACGAGCAAGACGAGCAAGAAGAAAATCGTGAAGAAGATGACGAACAAGAAGATGACGAGCTCGACGATGACGAACAAGAAGAAGCGCGCGAAGACGACGAACGCGATGAAACGGAAGACGATGTCACACAAAACCAAATGATGGAAGCGGACAATGAACGTGATGAAGAAGACGAAGAAGATGATGACCGTAAAGGACCACCTGAATTTGTGAAAGATAAATTTGACGGCAAAAAAGGCCCAGGTAAATCAAAAGGTAAAGGCAAAGGTGGCCCGAACGGTAAATAATAGTGGATTACTTTGCTAAGCAAAGTTCCTATATAACACCTCTCTCCCAATAAGTTGACCCTCATGCCGTCGTGTGTGAGGGTCTTCTTTTTTTATATAATTCGTCATTAAGTAAACACAAGACAAGAAATTTTGAATAAATTACAATAAAGGTTCAGAAAATTGTTGCAATTATCCTTGAAATTTAGGATAATATAAAAAAGGAGTAAGGGGGAAGGGGCTATGAAAAAACAGGTTACCTCTTATGTGCTCGTGAAGTATCAGTTTCCGAAAGATGTGGCCGTGAAAGCGCGTCGTGACATTCCGTACGAAGTGAAATTAGCATCGCGACTATTTTTGGATGAGTTAGTGTACACATTCAACAAACAGCGATTAGAAGAACAAATTAATCACGCGCTTGATCAAGGCGATGTTGAAACGTTTCTAGGTTTAAGTCAAGAATATGGTAAGTATGTTAAGTGAACTAAGGTGTTAAAGCTGCCTACTATTGAGGCAGCTTTTTTATGTTTATCATGATAAGCCATTGTCCCTAATATCGATGATACGTATTTGGTTTTATCTATTCGTATTATATAATAAAAGAAAAAGCGATAGGGGAATTGGAATTGAAACGACTTATAAGCATCTTAGGTATGGTATGCATCCTTGTAATCATTAGTGCATGTCAAAATGATACAGAAACAAAAATAGGACAAGAGGCATTAAACACAGAGGAATCGTTGGAAGAGAAGTCATCAATAGATGTTCAAGATGACAATGAAAATGAATCGACAGAAAATGATGGTACGGAACCTGATGACTCTAACTCGAATGAATCAGAATCAAATGATCAAGAATCTAATAATACGAGTGAATCAGATGAACAAGGGACGAATGATTCGAATAACTCTAACGAGACAACTAACGAGAATGACGCCGTGGTTGTTGACGACCCAACAGCGATGGACGTAGTCGTTAATAAAGATCGCAAATTGCCGGAAGGTTACGAACCACCTGATTTAACGGTGCCTGATGTCGAATTTCACGTCGTCGCAGAAGAACGTAAATATATGCGCGCGGAGTCAGCTAATGCGCTCGAATCGTTGTTCCAAGCAGCTAGTGAAGCGGGCCATCAGTTAGTCGGAATTTCTGGTTATCGTTCACAACAAACACAGGCGGCTGTCTTTGCCTCCAATGTCGAACGAAACGGCCGTGAACATGCCTTGCAATATTCGGCGCAACCAGGTCATAGTGAGCATCAGACAGGTTTGACGATGGATGTTTCGACAGCTAGCAATGATTATGCGTTAACAGAATCATTCGGGCAGACTCCAGCAGGTCAGTGGGTTGCTGATCATGCTCATGAACATGGCTTTGTCATTCGTTATCCAAAAGGGAAAAGTCATATTACAGGTTATGGCTATGAACCTTGGCATTTACGCTATTTCGGCGAATCGATTGCAACAGAAATTTATGAAGCAGGTTTAACTGTCGAAGAATATTACGGTTTAGTGGAATAAATCGTTTAAATTACACGAAAAAATGCTTATAATAAAAAGTGGTTATGATCGTTATTTAAAAAAAGGAGGATATCATCATGGAATATCGTATTGAACGCGATACATTAGGAGAAATGAAAGTACCTGCTGATAAGTATTGGGGCGCTCAGACGCAACGAAGCCTGCAAAACTTTCCAATCGGTAACGAAACGATGCCGACAGAAATTATTGAAGGGTTTGCCGTATTGAAAAAAAGTGCCGCGCGTGCCAATGAATCACTCGGCCTTTTAGAACAAGACAAAGCAGATGCGATCGCTCATGCTGCGGATCGTGTGTTGGCTGGTGAATTATTCGATCACTTTCCACTTGTCGTATGGCAAACAGGGAGTGGCACACAGTCCAATATGAACATGAACGAAGTACTTGCTTACGTCGGGAACGAATGGTTAGAACAACAAGGCAAAGAAGCACGCCTACATCCAAACGATGACGTTAATAAATCACAAAGTTCGAACGATACGTATCCGACAGCGTTACATATTGCAGCTGTAAAGAAAGTAGAAGATCACGTATTGCCAGCTTTAGAACAAATGAAGCAAACACTCAAAGAAAAATCCGATGCGTATTATGAAATTGTCAAAATCGGTCGTACGCACTTACAAGATGCGACGCCGTTAACACTGGGTCAAGAAATTAGTGGATGGCATCGCATGTTAGAGAAGACTGAGTCGATGATTAATGACTCGCTTAAATATGTCCGCGAAATTGCATTAGGCGGAACAGCAGTCGGAACGGGTATTAACGCCCATCCAGATTTTGCTGAAGTGGTCGCTGGCAAAATTAACGACGAGACTAACGGACAATTTATTTCAGCACCGAATAAATTCCATTCCCTAACGAGTCACGATGAACTTGTTCATGCGCACGGTGCACTAAAAGGGTTAGCAGCTGATGTCATGAAGATCGCGAATGACGTTCGTTGGTTAGCGAGTGGTCCGCGTTGTGGCATTGGTGAAATTGAAATTCCTGCGAATGAACCAGGTAGTTCGATTATGCCAGGCAAAGTGAATCCAACACAGAGTGAGGCGATCACAATGGTTGCGACACACGTCATGGGTAATGACGCTGCAATCGGTGTCGCAGCGAGTCAAGGTAACTTTGAATTGAACGTCTTTAAACCGATGATCGCCTATAACTTCTTGCAATCTTGCCAACTACTTGGTGACAGCATGAAGTCATTTGATGAGCGTTGTTTAGTTGGTTTAGAGCCGAATGAAAAAGAAATTAACGAAAACGTTAATGGATCGCTTATGCTCGTGACAGCGCTAAATCCGCATATCGGTTATGAAAATGCAGCGAAAATCGCGAAACACGCGCACGAAAACGACCAAACATTGCGCGAAGCAGCTGTCGATACAGGTATTCTTTCAGGTGAAGAATTCGATCGCCTCGTCGTACCGAAAGAGATGACGAAGCCAAACGCAAAATAACAAGAATTACCGTTATAATAAGCTCACTCCTGTTTACAATAAGGGTTACACAGGAGGTGAAGAACATGGCGCAAAACAACAATTCAAATCAACTTGTTGTACCTGGTGTTTCTCAAGCTTTAGACCAAATGAAAACGGAAATTTCACAAGAATTTGGTGTTCAGCTTGGACCAGATGCAACATCGCGTTCTAACGGGTCTGTCGGTGGTGAAATTACGAAACGCCTCGTTCAAATGGCTGAACAACAAATGAACGGCGGACAACCACCACAAGCCTAGCCATTGTTAACGGAATTATGTTTTTAGAAAGAGGGTCTTACATCGATAAGGCCCTCTTTCTTGTATGAGATACAGGTTTTTTGAGTGCGATTCGATTGATTTTGGGCTAGGATACGGCGAAAATGACCGCTCATACGGCGGAAATTGCTTGATTTACGGCGAAAATTTAAGATTATACGGCGATTTTTCCACATGATACGGCGATATCAGCTCAATTTACGGCGAAGTGACCGTAGGCTGCATCTTATATTCATTAAAATCGAGCTAGGCCTCAGCCTAGCTCTCATCATCTGCCTTCGAAAAAGGTTGATTATTTTTTCGGATATCGTGGGATTGTTCGATTTGTTGATGATCTTCAGTCGGGTTAACATAACCACCTGCAAGTCCTTCGTTAAGCATTCGTTCTACGTCTAAATCATACTCTTCACGTGGGTCGCGTTCATGTTTATCTCTTGATGTCATCAACACACCTCCTTTAGCGTGCTTATGATTAGTATAGACCAATTCAAAAAATCCATGCACAACGAGTCGCGTCGTATGGCAAAATGTGCTATGGTATGACACGTAGAATGTTGATAGGAAGAGGCGAGTCAAATGACAGGATTACTCATTATCATGATGGTCGCGATTGGCGCCTTAATTGGCGGGATGACGAATCATTTAGCGATCAAAATGTTATTCAAACCATATCGAGCCATTTATATAGGACGTTTCAAATTACCGTTCACTCCAGGGTTGATCCCGAAGCGTCAAGCGGAATTAGCCGAGCAACTCGGCCGTCTCGTGACATCCCATTTAGTAACAAATGATGCATTAAAACATAAAATTACCGACGAATCATTTCAACAATCTGTTATCGCGTCGATGCAAACGAAATATGATGAGCTTAAAGCGAATGATCATCGAACGATTGACGTGTTGCAAAAAGTTAAAACCGATTTAACCGTGGAACGTATCGATCACGATGTGAAGCATAAAATCACCGAACAATTGAAAAATATGTATGACCAAGAGCGAACGCGGACGATCAGCGATGTGTTACCAGAAAACGTCACGGCAACAATCGATGGGACATTACCGAAAGCGTCATCTTATATTCTCGAGCAAGTTGATCAATTTATTAATAGTCGTGAAGGGCAAAAGAAGCTGTCTGATGCTGCGACGCAATTTCTCGAAAACCAAGGCTTTCTCGGAAGCATGGTGTCTAATTACTTAGGAGAAGAAGGTTTGGTCGAAAAAATCACACCCGCGATTAATCAATTCATTCGATCTCATGACACTCATGAAACGGTCGAAACGATGTTGCGTGCGGAATGGCATAAATGGCAACACCTTGAACTCGCGAGTGTTCGTGATTATTTATTTGGCGATGATTTGGAACACAATGTCGCGACTTACATTGTTGATGAACTACGGGTCAAAGATTATTTAGAAGAGCCGGTTTCGACGTGGTTAACCCGCTTCGAAACTCCTGTAAAACAAGACGTGATCCCGAATGTTGCAACATTGTTACTAAACCAAATCGCCGATAACTTAGATTCAATTATGGAAACGCTCGATTTAAGTCAAATGGTCGAACAACAAGTGAGCCAATTTGATTTACACCGATTAGAAAAGATGGTGTTAGACATTTCTAGACGCGAGCTTAAAATGATCACCTATCTCGGAGCGTTGCTTGGTGGTATAATCGGTTTGGTGCAAGGAATTATTGTGATTTTTATTGGTTAAATGAGTTTTGACTATACAGACGTTCGAATCTCTGTTAAAGTAGGGTTCGAATATGTGCAAAGTTTCTAGGAGGTATATTGTGTCTAATATTTATGATTTAGCTAACGATTTAGAAAAAGGACTTCGCGAAAGCGAGGAATTCCAAGCGCTAAAAGATGCTTATGAAAAAGTGATGGAAGACCCTTCAACAAAGCAAATGTTTGATAATTTCCGCGATACACAACTTGAATTACAACAAAAGCAAATGCAAGGTGAAGAAATCACACAAGAAGAAGTTGAAAAAGCGCAACAAGTGGTTGAACTTGTTCAACAAAACGAAGATATTTCGAAACTAATGGAAGAAGAGCAGCGCCTTAACACATTAATCGGCGATGTGAGTAAGATCATTACGAAGCCATTAGAAGAATTATACGGTGAAGACGAGCAACAACAATAGCTCGTTAAACAAAGGCTGTCGCATAGTGCGGCAGCCTTTTACTATTTGATTAACGGTGAAATAATACGAGACGGCCATTTGGAGATACACAGCGGTGCGTCATTTCTTGATAATCGTGCTCTGCTAATTTTTCCTTTCCGATTGATGACGCTTGGTCATCGTTTTCAGCTTCAAATGTTTCATCTAATAAATTCTCACCTTTTTTTGAAAAGACGGTTAAAAAATATGTTTTCATGTTTGTCCTCCTCGATTTAATGTTACGCTACTTTAACTATATGGAAAGTCTTGAGTTTTGTAAATAGTCTGACGGCTCAAACAAAAAAATTTTTTATAACACCAATATCGAACGTGCATTCGTGTTTTGATTTTGGTAAAATAGTGGTGAGGAGGCGGAATATGAAAGAAACCATTCGATTTTTACATACAGCAGACCTCCATCTCGATAGTCCATTTAAAGGAATGCGAGATGTGCCAGGGGTCATTTTACAGGGTATACAATCCGCAACACTCAAGGCGTTTGACCGCATAATCGAGACTGCGATTCACGAGCAAGTCGATTTCGTTTTAATGGTCGGCGATGTGTTCGACGTTCAGTCTGCATCATTAAAGTCATTAGTGACGTTAAAACGTGGTTTGTCGCGCTTAGATGAAAGCGGCATTCATGTCTATATCAGCTTTGGTAATCATGATTACGACATGCTAAAAAAAGTGGATTTAACGTTGCCTGACAATACTTATATATTTCCGTCTGAAGAGGTGACAGTCACAACATTCGTTAAAGGCGATACAACCGTTTATATCTATGGCTTTAGTTATGAACATAGAGCCGTTACAGAACCGAAAGTCGTATCTTATGAACCCGTTCAAGCAGATGGTTATCATATCGCGACATTACATGGCAGCTTGCAGACGAATGCAGACCATGATGTGTATGCTCCATTTCAACTAGAAGAATTGAAAGCGAAACCGTTCGATTATTGGGCGCTCGGACATATCCATAAACGTGAACTATTAGCACAACGACCGTATATTGTTTACCCGGGAAATATTCAAGGACGTCATATGAAAGAAACAGGAGAAAAAGGGTGTTATGTTGTCGATATGTCGGGCGGACAAACACATCTACAGTTTCACCCGGTACATGAGATCGTTTTTTTAGATGAATCATATACAGCTTCAGCACAACAAGTCGATGAGTTAGTCCATGAATTAAAGGAGTATAAACAACGCTTACGCCAACAACATGGTAAAGTATGGTTGCGATTGCGTTTAATGGTGCATGATGCTCTCATGTCTTTCTCACATGAATTGTCACAATGGTTAAATGACCATGAGAAGGAAGAAGACGACTGGGTATGGGTAACGGAATTAAATGTAACACCGATTGTGCAGTATGACCGCAATCAATTAAAACAATCGAGTCAATTTGTTGGAGAAGTGCTGACGTTATTAGATGAGAAAGAAACGATCACACCTTATCTATCAGATTTATTACAACACCGGCAATTTAAACAAATAATAGGAACATTTTCAGATGACGATTTAAATGACATTCGCCATCAAGCTGAAGAAGTGGTGATCAATCAATTATTAAGTGATGGAAGGGATTAACGTGTGGATAAAACAGCTACAACTCGTGTCTTTTGGGAAATGGCGAAACCAAACGATCGATTTGCATCCTCAGTTTAATTATGTGTACGGACCGAATGAATCAGGGAAATCGTCATTACGTGCGTTTGTGACCTATGTTTTATTCGGTTTGTCTGCAACAGACCGTGACCATTACACATCCGTTGCAGACGGCCAACTCGGTGGACGATTGATTATAACAGATGATACATATGATTATACGATTGAGCGTCTGGCTCACCGAAATCGTGGTAAACGAACGGGCTATGTTCGTGGTGAAGTGATGACAGATGGACAAATTCAAGACGTGCTACACCATGTTGATTATGATTTGTTTCGGGCCATTTTTTCGTTTCAAGACCGTGATTTGAATGCGATTCGGCATCATCAATCAGAAGACATTGGCAAAATTTTATTCAACCTCGGTTTAACAGGGTCGGATGATATTGTCGATATCGAACAATCATTAACGAAACAAAGTGATAAACTGTTCAAAAAACAAGGTCGTAAACCGCCCGTTAACCAAGCGTTACAACAAGTGAAGACATTAAATGATGAAATTGAAAAAACGCAATCAAAAGAAGCTGACCATGCAACGCTTTATCAAGAAGCGAAACAACTCGAGTCGGATATTCAACACTTAAGAGATGAAGATGAACGACTAAAACACCGTATCGACGAGCTTCATCAATTGTTACAAGTGCAGGCGTCGATCGAACAGGTTCAGTCACTTGACCGCGAAATGGCATCACTGCTCGACCATACACATTTATCACAAGATATGATTGAACGGTATGAAACGGTGAAGGCAAAACGGCAAGAACGTGACGAGCGGGCTCAACTCTTAATGTCGAAAATGTCGGAAGTCAAAACGGAACGCAATCGGTTAATGGCGCAATCAAAGAAAGATCATTTTCCGTTCACGTTAGATGAAATTCAAGAATGGACAGTAGAGTGGGAACATAAACAGAAGCAATGCCATGATTTAACCGAACAAATTCGAGACAAAGACAAACAATTGTCGGATATGCGCTTACCTGTTGAAAATGATACGTTAAGAACGTTAGCTGTCAGTGATTACACACGTCAAACGTGGTCCCGTTTAGCCTATGACTTACAAGCCAATGCCGAAAAACTAGGTGACTTAGAACGACGTAAGCGGGTTAAATTAGATGAGTTAAAAGCATTAGAGACAAAACAACAAGCCATTAAAGCTCAACAATTAGAAGAATATAAACGACAGGAGATGGAACAACAACTCGAGCAAGTCCAACGCGATATTGCCTCAGAACAGGTGAAAGTATTTAGTCGATCAGCCAATCATGCCTCGTCTAACCAGCCGTTAATGAACGGGTCAAAATGGATTGTGCTATTGCTTGCGACGATTTTAGCTGGAGCGATGTGGTCTGGCTTATTCGGTGATATAAGTGTTTTTTGGCCGTTTGTTGTTATTGGAACAGGCGGGTTGTTATCATACGGATTACACCGACAATTTCAAACGAAAACAGTTCCACGTGAGCGGGAACTTGGGGAACACGATGATTTACAACAATCGAATGCCCTTTATGAGACAAAAAGAACACTTGAAGCGTCTTTGCGCGAGGATGACGAAATCCAAACTGAACGACGCCAAAGACAATCGACCATTGATTATGTCAATGGTGAGCTTCGCGATATTGAAGCAGAACGATTGCAAATTGAAGAACGTTTAGACGATTTGGAAGCGAAACAAACAGTGGAATTAGACCGGCATCCGTGGCTAGAACGATATGAACTTGAGCAGTGGGATGATTTAGCTCAACAGCTAATTAATGGTCAACGGCTACTCGAAGATATGGATCAACTACAACATTCAGCGCAATCAATAGAAGCGTCTTTATCTTATATTAGAGAGCAGTTGCAGCGATTTTTATCTTATTACATGGATCATTACAATTGGCAAGACGATGAGACGTCGATTCAATTAGTCCGAGAATATTTGAACCAAGAACGTGACATCAATGAGCACATTCGCCAACAGCATTACTGGTTAGAAGAACTTGAAAAACAACTTCAAGAGCTAAATGATGAGTTCCAACCGTATGATCAAGCGATGCAAGACATGTTATCAGAAGTAGATGCTGCTAATGAAACAGAACTAGATGATGTGATTCAAGCATTTGCAACTTATAAGGAATTGGATGAGAAAAGGCAAGCAGCTTATACACATGTTAAACGATTGTTTGGTGACATGACAGATGATCTTTTAACGGAAACGTTCCATTGGGGAATGCTGGAACGTGAACGGGATGAATTAAAACAAGAGCGTGACAAAAAACAAAACGAATTAGAACAAAAGCGTCAACGCTTAGCTGATTGCTCGGCACATATAAAACAAATGGAAGAAGATGGTCGTTTATCAGATTTAATTCACGAACGGTCTAAAGTAGAAGATGAAGTGAAGACGTTGGCGAAAGAATGGGCCGTTCTACAAACGGCAAAAGGACTCATTCAAGAAACAAAAGCGCGCTATCAGCATGACTATTTGCCGAATGTGTTAAAGCATACGGCTCATATGTTTAATACGTTAACAGGTGGGTCTTATCACGAAGTACAATTTTCGCGTGAAGAAACATTGATGGTGCACCATCGAAATGGGGTCTGGTTTGATGTGAAGCAATTATCTGATGGAACGGCAGATCAGTTGTATGTTTCGCTACGTTTAGCGTTGAATGCATCATTGCACGATTCCAAACGTTTTCCGTTTATTTTAGACGATGCGTTTGTTCATTTTGATGGTGAACGGTACGAACGTATGATGTCGATGTTAATCAATCAAGCAAAGGAACAACAAATGATTTATTTTGCTTGCGAACCATACGAAGACGATTCTTCTATTTATACCGTTCATATAAATGAAGGTCAAGCGGTGACAGGTTAGAATAGAACGTAAACTTAAGTAAAGGAGTGCGATTACATGACACAAGGTATAGCGAATCGAGAAGTAGGCGATCAGTTTGAAGGGTTTTTATTAATTAAATCAGTCGACAAAGGAGTCGCGAGTAACGGCAAACCGTTTCTCACCATTATATTCCGTGACCGAAGTGGAGAGATTGAAGCTAAATTGTGGGATGCCGCGAAAGAAGACGAGGAAACCTTTTTAGCTGAAGCGATTGTCCATGTGCAAGGTGACATTAAACAATTTCGTGGTAAACATCAGCTCAACGTTCGGCAAATCCGTTTAGCGAATGAAATGGACGGTGTCCGGATCGACGATTTCATCGAAAAAGCGCCAGTTGACCTTGATGAAATGAAAGACTATTTATCACAGATGATTTTCGCGTTAGAAAATCCAAATATTCAACGCATTGTTCGCCAAATTTTAAAGAAATATAATGATGACCTATTTACCTATCCAGCAGCAACGAAAAATCACCACGAATATGCGTCAGGCTTAATGCATCACATCGTCAGTATGCTCAAAATTGCGCAACAGATGAAAGGGTTATATCCTGAATTGAATACCGACTTATTGTATTCAGGAATTATTTTGCACGACATCGGTAAAATTAAAGAACTATCGTCGCCAGCTTCGCCAACATACACGTTGGAAGGAAAAATGTTGGGGCATATTTCGATGATGGTTGAAGAAATTAAACTAACGGCTCAAGAACTCGGTATTGATGGTGAGGAAGTGTTATTGTTACAACACTTAGTGTTAAGTCATCATGGTAAAAATGAATGGGGAAGTCCGAAAACGCCGATTTTACGTGAAGCGGAAATGCTACACCAAATTGATATGATTGATGCAAAAATGAACATGGTTAATCGCGCGTTAGAGAAAGTCAATCCAGGTGAGTTCACCGATCGAATCTTTCCTATGGAAAACAGACAATTTTATAAGCCGACGATTTAAGTGTATAAAAAGACCGCCCGATAAGCTTGGGCGGTTAATTTTATGATTCGCTGTTTTCACTGTCATCTTCTGTTTGAAATAAATGGTCGAGATCGTCGTCTTGAATCGTGACATCGGCATCATTAATGACACCATTAATAATGCTGCTCAGTTCATCTTGTGATACTTGGGAAGCGAGCAGGTTTTCACGTATTTGTGCTTCCATATCTTCAAATGAACCCAATTCTACGTCAGCTTCACGCTTGTCCTCTACTAAAATGACGTGCCAACCGTGGCGCGTTTCAACAGGTTCGCTTATCTCATCAACTTCGAGTGAAAACGCAGCTCGCTCAAATGGTAACACCATATCGCCACCTGTGAAATAGCCAAGGTCGCCGCCAGAATTAGCCGATCCGTCAATTGAATATTCTTCAGCTAAGCTTGCAAAATCATCTCCACTATTATAACGTTCTATCACTTCTTCTGCCGTACTCTTCTCCTCGACTAAAATGTGACGCGCTTTAATTTCTTGCTGCATATTGTCATAACGCATTCTCACATCGTCATCTGAGACATTCAAATCCTCCGTAGCCGCTTGAAATTCGAGCTGACTCATATAAAAAGCATTTCGAAATTCTTCTTCATTGTCGTAGCCTTGTTGATTAAGAAATTGTTCGAATTGAGGCCCGATTTGATCTTTAAAACTTGCAATTTCATCATCGATTTCTTCTTCAGAAACATCGTATTGCGATTCGAGGACCATTTTTTTCGTCATCTCGCGTAAAACATCTTCTCCGTAACGGTCTTTTAGTTCTTGATAAAACTCATCTTGCGTAATATTACCTGCTTCAGATTCAACGACCACTTCTTCGTCCGATTGACAGGCGGTCATGAACAGCATGGCAACAAACAATACAAACAATAGACTGATAATCTTTTTCACCGTGATTCCCCCTATAGTCTCTTTTTACACTGATAAATATACCATAAAAAAAGAAACGAGGCATCAATCAACTTGACGGTAGCCTAATCAAACAGTTCTGTTATGCCATATATTACACTAGTCATGTTATGGGAGGTGAGAATATGAGTCATGGTAGCAACTATAGCAGTGGCTTTGCGTTAATCGTCGTCTTGTTTATTCTTCTCATTATTGTGGGTGCTGCATGGTACTAAAATAAGACGAAAAAAAGGTTGATCCGCCACGTGTGCGGATCAACCTTTTTCATTCATTATGGCTTTGTTAAAATCCGTCGTTGATATTGTGATCCGCTGTCGGTGGACGCTTTCCGACGACCCGGATGGTCTAGTGTCGACGTTGGCCACAGGACGTGACCGCTTTTAGTCGACCAGGAGTCGCCACCTTCGCTTCTCACAATTCAACAACTCAGTGCTAAATCAATCAAAATCAACACTAAACTGTAACATAGCTTTCATTATAAATAATTCACTTCATAATAGGATGAGATGAGTAAGACAAGCATTGAAATATTGATCATACGATAAACTTTAACGCTTTTTTCGTTAGACATCTCTGATTTTGTACAAAACTTTTGGGTCATACGATTAAATGCGTAAAAAATAAATAACGCAAATGGTACATAAAACAGTAACAAAGTTTCCCCTCCTAATGACTCACCATCATACTACGTTTATGGAGAACGAACGAGAATATCATAGTTGTGTTTTGATTTTTCTACTATACATTTCTTAGGTGCTCTAATAAAGAATGATAACATTAACCAATCCGTAAGTGAAATGCCAATATGAATCGACGTAAACACAATTAAAATTGGATAATACGATGGAAATACATTCGCCAGAACTAAGAGCGGTAACGTCAAAACAACGGTAGGGGCTACCATCATAATAATTGACGTCCGTTTAGATAAACTTGAGCGCATTTTAATTTTAAGAAATGGCATGTAACGATATTTGAAATACCAGTTTAATTTAAATTCTTTACTTGTAAACGTAATTGGCAATGCATGGGCCAACTTGTGTAATATGGGTAAGGTTATAAGCCCTAACAACACTTGCCACAGTGCCGGGTCGTGTAATGGAACGCTATGATGTAATAGCGAAAACGGTATGAATAACACAATAAAGGACATAATACCGAGAAAAACCGACATGATTTTGAGTCGATTTTGGCCGAATTCTTTTGAAATGTTGATCGTTTTCCAACAAGTCATTGTAAGGGCCCCCTTTTTATTTGAAATTAGGCATGACAACAGACAATCAATGTCTATTACAAGGGAGATAATACGCCTTACAAAGAAAAAATTCAACCCTTTCAACTAAAAAATTATAAGAGTTTAATATTCGGCTTTAATGCTTGCGATGGAGCGGTCTAAAATGTCTAAATATTCGTCGCCATAAATCTCTTTAACGATCGCTTCTAAGTCTTGAAATTCTGGAAAGCGTCCATATAAATCTTTCAGTGGTAATGAAGCTTTCATAACCGTGTTTTTATCGGTACCCGCAGCGTGAGCTTCCATCGTCTCTTCGAATAACCGTTTACCTTCATCGGTTAGCTCCACATAGGTGTTTCGTTTGTCTTCTTCGCGTTTAGAGAAGGTAAGTAGTTGTCTAGCTTCTAATTTTTTCGAGAAATTGAAAGCTGTTGAGACGTGCATAATACCAAATTGAGAGATCTCAGAAATGCTCGCTCCATTTAAATGATAACAAATCCACAAAATATGATGTTCGTTGAGGTTTAAATCAAACGGTTTCACCCAATTTTGCCAATCTTTTTCGATTTGCTTCCAAATGGCTTTTGATAACTGAGCCATTTTGTGTGAATATAAAATAGCTTCTTGTAATGAATAAGATTTTTCGCTCACATCAACGACTCCTTTTAATGATTATAGTAGTTCTTATCATTATACCCTTCATTTGTCTGGATGTAACGTGTCAACGCTCATTCGACAAAAGTGTTATGACTTGAGTTTTTTTATATTTTAACATATGATAAAGAAAACGAGTTGTAGGAATTTTTTAACACCTAACAACTCGTTGACTAGTGGGGTCTATTCTTTATGTAGATCGTTAAATACGTCTTCAAGCGTATTGTGAAATTTAATCGCTTCTTGTAATTTCTCATTCGTTTGATGGTTGTGTTTAGATGGCTCGTTTGCAAATTGCTTTTCGATTTGTTGAAGGTTAGATTTTTGACGTTCAATCGCTTCGAGCCAACGATTAACATAAGCCCGCATGAATTTATCGTACAAATCTTTTTCTGCTTGGTACAGATCTTTGCGAACACCTTTTTTCCAAACACGTTCGACGAGATTGTAATCTAAAAGCGTCCGCACAGCATTGTTCATCGCTGTTTTGCTTTTGCCAAGCGCATGCTTCATGTCATCCAATGTCATCGGATCTTCACTGAGATAGAGGGTGACGAACAGCTGGGACTCGGTTGTATTTAATGAAAACATTTCAAGTGTTTTAGAAAATTCGCTAATCATATTGTAATGAAATGTTTCAAGTGAGTCGTTCCATTCTGTTGTTTGCATAAAATAAGCCTCCTTAAGACTGCTAATTTACAATTTACATTACTTTTCTACAAAAACAAACTGATATATTAGGAAGAATATGCAAGAATTAAGAAGTAAATCGTAGTATTTTGTCTGATAAGTTTGTTCAGTTCAAACTTTACGGACTAAACAGACATATGTCGCTTCATGTGGAATTTGAGTTTTTATTGTCTAAGTAATATAGTTATAAGAGTGATTGTTACAAAGTGATTACAACTAAGTTATATGATTAAAGTACAGTGATTGAGGAGAAAGAGGTGTAAACCAGTGCCGATTAAAGTCGAAAATTTATCGAAGATTTTCGGTAAGAGAACAAAAGAGGCAACAAAATTGTTAGACGAAGGTTACTCCAAAGATGAAATCCTCGAAAAAACGGGTTGTACGGTTGGTGTTAACCGTGCATCGTTTGAGGTAGAAGAAGGAGAAGTCTTCGTAATCATGGGTCTTTCAGGTAGTGGTAAATCTACATTAGTACGTTTACTTAACCGTCTGATCGAACCAACTGAAGGTAGCGTAGAAATCGACGACCAAAACTTAGCAACGATGAGTAAAGAGCAATTACGCGAAATTCGTCGTACGAAAATGAGTATGGTTTTCCAACGATTTGCGTTATTCCCATTTAGAACAGTCCTTCAGAATGCAGAATTCGGACTTGAGATCCAAGGTATGGAACAAGAAGAGCGTTCTAAAAAAGCAAAAGAAGCACTTGAATTAGTTGGTCTAGGTGGTTATGTGAATCAGTTACCAAGCCAATTATCAGGTGGTATGCAACAGCGTGTCGGTCTGGCGCGTGCATTAGCAAACGACCCTGAAGTTTTATTAATGGACGAAGCGTTCTCAGCATTAGACCCGCTTATCCGTAAAGACATGCAGGACGAGCTATTAGACTTGCAAGAAACGATGCAAAAAACGATTATCTTCATTACACACGATTTAGATGAAGCGTTACGTATTGGTGACCGCATTGCATTAATGAAAGACGGTTCAATCGTACAGGTCGGTTCACCTGAAGAAATTCTTGTGAATCCAGCGAACGATTATGTTGAGAAGTTCGTTGAAGACGTTGACCGTTCGAAAGTGTTAACAGCTGAACATATTATGAAACGACCTGAAACAGTTGATATTGATAAACATGGTCCACGTGTTGCATTAGAAAGAATGCGTGAGCAAGGTTTATCATCCATCTTTGTAACAGATCGTTCGCGTAACCTTAAGGGTTATGTAACAGCAGATGATGCGCGTCAGGCACGTGAAGATGGCGTTGAAAAACTTAGTGAGATTCTTAAGACTGAGATTCCAACGGTTGACAAAGATACACAAGTTCAAGAAACCTTTAATATTATTCACGATTCGCCTGTACCAGTGGCCGTTACAGAAGACGGAAAACTACGCGGTATCATTGTTCGTGGTGCCGTAATCGCAGCACTAGCCGACGGAAATGAGGTGAACATAGACGATGCTTGATAATATACCACATATACCAGTTGCTAAAGGAATAGACTGGACGGTTAAAAAAATAACAGATTGGTTTTCATTTATTTTTGACCCTGTACAAGAAGGGTTTGGGTGGTTACTTGATACATCTGCTGAATATTTAGAGATGGTACCACCGATTATTATCATTATTCTTGTTGCACTTATTGCCTTTTTCTTAACAGGTAAGAAGTTTGGATTAGCTACTTTTTCTATAGTAGGTTTAATCTTTATTCACAACCAAGAATTATGGGCACAACTCATGTCGACATTCACACTCGTCTTCTATGCCAGTTTAATATCTGTCATAGTTGGTATTCCAGTGGGTATCCTAATGTCGAAGAGTAACCTTGCACAAAATATTATTACACCTGTGCTTGACTTCATGCAGACGATGCCAGCATTCGTTTACTTAATTCCAGCCGTTGCATTCTTCGGTATCGGAATGGTGCCAGGTGTGTTCGCGTCATTCGTGTTCGCAACACCACCAGTCGTTCGTTTTACGAACTTAGGTATCCGTCAAGTTTCGGATGAGCTTGTAGAAGCATCAGACGCATTTGGTACAACAGGTAGTCAAAAGTTATTTAAAGTTGAATTACCTATGGCTAAAACAACCATTATGGCTGGTGTCAACCAGACGGTAATGCTTTCATTATCCATGGTTGTTATTGCATCGATGATCGGTGCTCCAGGTTTAGGTCGTGACGTATTATCCGCGTTACAACGTGCTGAAGCAGGTGCAGGATTCGTAGCAGGTTTCGGTATCGTTATTTTAGCGATTATCATCGACCGCTTCACACAGAGCTTAAACAAAGGATAACTATTAATTCGGGAATCTCTTCTCTCCTTTAGGGAGAGGAGTTCCAATACATTTACAATAAAGTAAAGGGGAGTTGTTTAAACATGTTAGAAGGAACATGGAAACGTTTAGGACTTGTCGCTGTTTTAGCGCTAGTGCTTGTTATTGCAGCATGTGGCAGTGGCGACGATAGTTCTGAAGAAGCAGAAGGAAACGGTGAAGATACTGAGCAATCAGAGAATGGATCAGATTCAGAAGGCTCTGACTCTGAAGAAGGTTCAAGTGACTCAGAAGGTTCAAGTGATTCTGAAATCACACACGAAGGTGAAATTGAACTTGTTTACGTTGAGTGGGCAACAGAGATTGCATCTACAAACGTAATTGGTAAAGTATTAGAAGACTTAGGTTATGACGTAACACTTACTCCACTAGACAACGCTGTTATGTGGCAATCAGTTGCTTCAGGTAATGCAGATGGTATGGTAGCTGCTTGGTTACCGAATACACATGGTGACCTTTATGAGCAACATAAAGATTCACTTGTTGATCTTGGTGCTAACTATGAAGGTGCTAAAGTAGGTGCTGTTGTACCTCAATACATGGACGTTGACTCACTAGAAAACTTAGGTGAGTATGGTGAAGAACTAGATGAAACAATTACTGGTATCGAACCAGGTGCTGGTGTTGTACAAGCAACAGAAACTGCAGTTGAAACGTACGAAGGCTTAGACGGCTGGACAGTACAAACATCTTCTTCTGGTGCGATGGCAACATCACTACAAGAAGCGTATGAAAACGAAGAACCAATCGTCGTAACTGGTTGGTCTCCACACTGGAAATTCGCTGAAATGGACCTTAAATATTTAGAGGATCCAGAAAACGTATATGGTGATGCAGAAACAATCGATACAATGGTTCGTGAAGGCCTAGAAGAAGATCTACCAGGTGCTTACCAAGTACTTGACAACTTCCAATGGGGCGAAGAGAAATTCAACTCAGTTATGGCTGAAATTCAAGCAGGAGCTAGCCCTGAAGAAGCGGCGGCTAACTTCGTTGAAAACAACCAAGACTTAGTTGAAGAATGGACGACAATGGAGTAATCCATTAAACAAAAGGAGACTCTAACATACATGAACTTTTAAAAAGGTTTAGTATTGTTAGTAGCATCCCTGGTCCACACGCTTGCTGCGTGTGGATCAGATGATGGTGCTAGCGATAATAGCAATGGTTCTAGTGACGACGTTAATTATAGTGAAGAAGTGGAACATACCATTATTGGGATTGAACCTGGTGCAGGTATTACAGTAACAACAGAAAAAGCAATCGAAGAGTACGACAGCTTATCGGGTTGGAATTTAGAAGCGTCATCAACAGCTACGATGATTACAGAATTACAAGAAGCTATTGAGGCAGAAGAGCCAATTGTCGTAACAGGTTGGAATCCACACTGGATGTTCGCACAATTTCCTGATATGGAGTATTTAGAAGATCCAAAAGGTATTTACGGTGAAGCAGAAAACATCGTAACATTAGCGCGTCAAGGATTAGAAAGTGATCACCCAGAAGCGTTTAAATTAATTGATTAATTTAATTGGTCCGTTGAAGATATGGAACAAATTATGTACGATGCGAATCAAAATGATGAAGATATTCGTACAGTAGCAGAACAATGGGTAGAAGATAACCAAGACAAAGTCTCCGAATGAACTGATGGTGTCGGTGAAGGTGATGGATCATCAATTACATTATCATCAACACCATGGGATTCAGAGCGTGCGTCTTCAAGTGTTTTATCTATTGTGTTAGAACAACAAGAGTTTGACGTTGACGTTACACCAGTTGACCCATCGATCGTATTTGAATCGATTGCGAATGGAGATGCTGATGCGACAGCGGCTGCATGGTTACCATTTACTCACGCTGATTTCTATGAAAGCGTGAAAGACGATGTAGTTGACCTAGGGCCGAACTTAGAAGGTGCTAAAATTGGTTTAGTCGTTCCAAGTTATGTGGACCTTGAATCAATTGAAGAACTAGAACCAGCTGAATAATGCTAAAAACTCTCCCTGACGATAACGTTAGGGAGAGTTTTATGAGCAAAATAAAAGCGAATCAGTCAATTAGGCTGATTCGCTTTATAATATCTTTAAGATTGTTGGGTGTTTTGTTCTTTCATTTTGTCTTCTAATTCTTTGATGCCTTCTTCGATTTGACGAAGATGTTCTTGTAAATTTTCTTGGTGTGGTTCGACTGTTGACTTCCAGCTTTCGACGGATGTTTTGATATCTTGTGATAAATCTTTAAGTAATTCAGCGCCTTCTTTAGACGTTTGAGTAAGTTGTTCTTTTAAATCGATGCCATTTTCCTTCATTTCTTGTGTAATGTCACGTAAGCGTTCGCTCTGTTCTTTCATACGTAGGCGCATATCAGCACCAGAGGATGGTGTTGTCAGTAGTGAGATGGATGCTCCGACAACGCCTCCCGTTAACACTCCTAAAAGTAATGATTTACCGCTTGGCATTTAACATTCTCCTTTCGTCGTCTACTGCTATATTATTCTATATTCCCTGTTCTCTTGCTAGTTAATCGTTGGTTTTACGTTAAATGTGGCTCGAAATCGAATCTGCAATACGATTTAATTGTTCTGGTGTATAATCATCACCATGTGTTTCCCATTTTGCTTTGAATCCGTCTGACTCATCGTAGCGCGGGATTAAATGGAGATGAATATGAAACACGCTTTGATCAGCGAATGAGCCATTATTATTAAGCATGTTTAAGCCCTCTGGTTTGAATGCTGCTTTAATCCCACGTGCGATTGTTGGTACCGCCTTAAATAATTTAGCGGCGGTATCGTCGTCTAAATCATAGACGTTTTCACAATGGTTTTTCGGAATGACGAGAGTATGGCCTTCCGTGACTTGACTAATATCTAAAAAGGCATAGACGTCATCATCTTCGTAAACTTTAGCTGATGGAATGTCGCCATCGAGAATTTTACAAAAAATGCAATCTGACATGATCATCCTCCTCGAAATACTGTTTCTTATATTGTAACGTAAACATGTGTCGAATGTAAGAAGAAACCGTCTAAACTAGTGAATTGTCTAAAAGATTTGGTATGATAGGGGAAGAGTGAGAGAAAAGAGGGATGGTATGACTGATTTATTAAATATTAATAATGTCGTAGGAGGCTACACGCAACAAAATGTGTTGCATGGTATATCGTTTTCCGTTAAACAAGGTGAAGTCGTCGGATTAATCGGCTTAAACGGTGCCGGTAAAAGTACGACGATTAAACATATAATTGGTTTAATGAATCCGAAGCAAGGTGACATTATGATTAATGGAAAACAAATGAATGAGGATTTGGAATCGTACCGGCAAGAATTTGCTTATATACCAGAGATGCCGATGTTGTATGAAGAGTTGACGTTAGAAGAGCATTTGAGGCTTACAGCAATGGCTTACGGTTTAGATGAGGAGACGTATGAGGGCCGAACGGAGTGGTTATTGAACGAGTTTCATCTCGATAAGAAGCGCAAATGGTTTCCAGTTCATTTTTCGAAAGGGATGCGCCAAAAGGTCATGATCATGTGTGCGTTTTTAGTCGAGCCATCGCTTTATATCGTGGACGAGCCGTTTGTTGGATTGGACCCGCTTGCGATTCAATCGTACTTAGACACCATGGAAGACATGAAAGCGCAAGGGGCAGGGGTTCTTATGTCGACGCATATTTTAGCGACGGCGGAAAAATATTGCGATCGATTTGTTATTATTCACCACGGGAAAATTCGTGCGTATGGAACGCTTGAGGCGTTGCGTGAGGAATTCAATATGCCGGGTTCAAGTTTAGATGATATTTATGTTCAACTGACAAAGGACGATGCTTAATATGGATACCAATCAGTTATGGAAGGATCGATTTCAATATCATATTCGTATGGTGAGTCGCTATATGCGCCTTATCTTTAATGATCATTTAGCGTTTGCGTTTATCTTTTTCGTAGCGGCGTTTGCCTATTTTTATCAGGCGTGGCTTGAGACGGTTCCGGATACTTTTCCAGTCGAGTGGTTAATGGCTGTTATTGTCGGATCGTTATTAACGTATAGCCCTGTGCGGACGTTTTTCAAAGAAGCGGACACGGTCTTCTTATTACCAGTTGAAAACAAATTGCGTCCGTACATACGAAATGCGCTTGTTTATAGTTTTGTGATGCAAAGTTATTGGATTGCGATTGCGTTATTTGCGCTTACGCCGCTTTATTTGCAAATTTATGATGAGGTGAGTGCGCGGTATATGTTGGTCATGATCGCGTTTTCGCTAGTGCTTAAAGTGGGAAATTTAATCTCGACATGGTTTATGCAGAAAACGCGTGATATGCGTTCGCATTATTTGGATGGTATCGTCCGATTTGTCATTAACGGTTTTATGGTCTATTTCTTAGCGATTGGCGCACCACTGTATGCATGTGCGGGTGCGGTGTTGCTCATCGGTTTAAATGGGTTTAACTACGCTTATTTATTCAAACGTTACACGCTGCCATGGGATCGTTTAATTGATCAAGAAGACGCGAAGTTGCAGATGTTTTATCGAATTGCCAATATGTCGACAGACGTCCCCGATTTAAAGCGGAAACCGAAGAAACGGCATGGTTTAGTCAGACTTGTGACGGGTCGTATGCCGATTAGACGTGAACAGACGTTTAAGTATTTATATGCGATTACGTTTATCCGAAGCGGTGATTATTTTGGGATGTATTTGAGATTGGTCGCTTTGGCGTTGTTTTTCGTGTTCTGGGTGCCGGCGTTTTGGGGCAAAGTGTTGTTTGCAGTATTATTCCTGTTTATGTCCGGTTTTCAATTTATCGCGATTTATAATCACCACCGAACGGTCGAATGGTTGAAGTTATATCCCGTTGCTGCGGACGTGCGGCGTAAAGCGGTGCACCAGCTCATTTTAGTCATCATGGTCGTACAAGTTGTTGTGACGACGATTGCGTTTGTATGGGCGAGTGATTGGCTGAACGCGCTTATTTACTTAAGCATCACTGCAGCATTTACGGTTTTATTCGAAGCGTTTTACGTGCGTGGACGAATTCAAGCGTTTAAGGGGTGATCGATGAAAGAGCATGTCCCGAGGGGGGGATGTGCTTTTTATTTTTGAAATAAATCGCGCTAGTTTTGAGATAAGTGCATGTATTTTTGAAATAATTGGCGGTATTTATTAAATAACTTGCGCGACGTGCTTAATTTTTGAGATAAATCGGCCTATTTATGAGATAAATGCACGGAGTTATGAAATAATTAAGCGCAATTATTTCATAACTGAAAGGGTAGGACTTTTGTCCATTAATGCGTTGTCATGCTGATGTTCACAAAGCATGGAATGAGTGTTAAAATCATTTCGGTCAAGCTAGAGAAAGAAGGGTCATCATTATGGTCGGACAAAAAAGAAAATCAGAACTATCCATTTTAGAACAATTGTTATATATCGTTGTTGGTTCCGTGATCGTCGCTGTTGCTTACAACGGCTTTTTACTTCCTAATTACGTCGCAGCTGGTGGCGTGAGTGGTATTAGTACCATTTTAGAAGCATTATTTAGTCTTGAACCGGCGTATGTTATTTGGGGGATTAATGTTCCGCTTCTTTTTGTCGCGTATTATTTACTCGGCAAAGGGTCAGCATTCAGGTCATTAACGGGTTCATTAGCGCTTCCGTTTTTCGTATATTTGACGCGAGATATGGCACCATTTGTGGATGATCCTTTGCTCGCGGCACTGTTTGGCGGCTTAGGTGTCGGTGTTGGTTTAGGAATCGTCTTTTTGGGTGACGCATCAACAGGTGGCACAGCACTCGTCGCCCAATTAATTAATAAATTTTCTAGTCTATCGCTCGGTGCAAGTATTGCCGTCATCGATGGTATGATCGTCTTAACAGCGATTATCGTCTTTGATATCGAGCTCGGTTTGTATGCGCTAATGGGCGTGTATGTGACAAGTAAGGCGATCGACCTCGTTCAAACTGGGTTCAATAAAACGAAAACGACCCTCATTATTTCGAGTCATTACAATGATGTACAGCACGCGATCTATACAAGAGTCGATCGGGGCGTGACACGACTCGCAGCTGAAGGTGGTTTTACGGAAGAGAAACGCCCTGTGCTCATGTGTGTGGTGAACCAGTCGGAGATCGGGACGTTAAAACGCGCGGTGAAAGACGTCGACCCTGAAGCGTTTGTTATCGTGACTGATTCCGCTGAAGTGTTAGGGCGAGGCTTTTACGATCCATCATAACGATTAGAAATATAATCCTGGATTTATTTTTCATGAAAGCCTATGGTATGATAAAGTGTGAATTCATTTATCTTATTTAAGGGAGCGTTTGATCATATGCAAAAAATGCAGGATTAGCTGCCGTTCTGTCGTTTCTATACGCTGGGTTAGGGCAGATTTATAATGGCGAAATCGGAAAGGGCGTCGTATTTATCGTCGCGTATTTCATTTCGGCTTTGTCCATGTTCATTTTAATTGGTTTCATCACAACACCAATTATTTGGATTTGGGGTATGATTGATGCACACAAATCGGCAGAACGCATTAATCGCAAATACGAATCAGAACGACGTATATCATAAATTAAAACTTAATCCGGCCATCTCTCGTATGAGGGTTGGTCGGAATTTTTTATGTTGAGATTAATAGAGCGACTTTTCAGGAAAATTGATCGTGTTTGTTCAGTATTGAGCGACTCAGTACTGTTATAGTGCGTCTCGTCATATTTGTGAGCGACTGCTCTCCATAATAGAGCGACTTATATGACAAAAATTCGCCCAGCTTCACGTCAGGAAGCTGGGCGTTAAAATTAGGATTGATGATCTTCTTGATAACGTTTCACGCCGTGTACAAGTGCTTTCGCGGCCGTTGGTAGTGCGCGTTCATCGAGGTCAAATTTCGGATGATGGTGAGGATAGTCGTGGCCTTCGATTTGGCATCCTGTGAAGAAAAAGGCCCCCGGACGTTCTTCTAAATAATAAGCAAAATCTTCACCGCCCATAATCGGGTCAACAGCTCCTGCGCCAGTGACACCTGGAATATCAAGCGCATCATCAATATAGTACGATGCTTCACGCTCGTGGTTGATTACTGGTGGATAGCCTTTCACATAATCAAAATCGTAACTAGCCCCGAAGCTCGTCGCAATCCCGTTTATAATATTGTCCATTTCGTCGATAATCTCATCTTGCACGCCTTTGTCTAAAATACGCACTGTGCCTGTTAAAGACGTCGTGTCGGAAATAACGTTAAACGCATTACCTCCTTCGATTTTACCAATACTTAAAACAGCTGGCTGAAGCGGGTTGATGCGTCGGCTAACGACTTGTTGTAATTCGACAATGGCTTGGCCGGCCATCGCAACAGGGTCTTTCGTTTGGTGTGGCATCGCGCCGTGTCCACCTTTTCCTTGGAACGTAATCGTGAAACGGTCAGCTCCAGCCATGAATGGTCCGACAGCGGTTTCGATTTTATTTAACTCTGTGCTCGCCCATAAATGCGTACCGAAAACAGCATCGACACCTTCAAGTGCGCCGTCGTCGATCATTGGCTTGGCCCCGCCTGGTGCGAATTCTTCAGCTGGTTGGTGTAAAAAGACGAGTGTACCTGGCAATTCATCTTGAAAATCAAGCGCTGCTTCTGCAACAGCTAATAATGTTGCCGTATGGCCGTCATGACCACATGCGTGCATCACACCGTCGACGGTTGATTTGTACGGCACATCGTTTTCTTCTTGGATCGGTAACGCATCGAAATCAGCACGGAGAGCGACCGTTTTCCCCGTTTTTCCACCTTCTAGCGTCGCAACTAATCCGTAGCCGCCGATATTGTCTTTGTAAGGAATCCCCAATTGATCGTATCGGTTTTTAATAAACTGAGCGGTTTCCTTTTCTTCAAAGGACAGCTCAGGGTGTTGGTGCAAATAGCGTCTGTCATCGACCATTTGATCGTATAGTTGATCAAGCTTGTCATAAAACTGTTCCCACATGAATTAATGTCCCCTTCCTCTAAAAACGTTAACGATATTATAACAGATTTTTCGTGACGCGTAATAAGTTTTGTAATTAAAAAAGCAACTCCCTTTTAAAAGGAAGTTGCTTCGGTTCATAACTCGTTATTTTTTAAAACTCGGATCATCTAAAAGACGCTGAATGTCTTCTTTGTGTTTCGTTTCGTCTGCGATCATGTCTTCTAGTTTCACAGCTAGTTCTGTGTAACCTAGTTCGTCAGCTAATTTTTTGCGTTCTTCATAGCGATTGATCGTGTCTTTTTCAGCTGCTAAAGCATCTTCTAACATTGGTTTCACGTCTTCGTGTTGTTCCACTTCAGCCGGTGTTGTCGTTGGATTGCCACCTAAAATCTTAATTTTTTCAGATAAGTATAATGCGTGACCGGCTTCGTCTTGTACTTCCGCTTCGAAAAATGGTTTTAATACTTCACGGTATAAACCTGATACAACGGCTGCGTTGTACGTGTAACGAATCATCGCACCGTATTCTTCTGCTAAGTCTTTGTTTAATCCATCAATTAATTTTTGTACATTTTGTTCCATTATTCAGTCACCCTTCCTTTTTTAAGTATCTATTCTAACAATACCCCCCAGGCTTATTCATTAAACATGATAACGCCTACCGTAAAGCGTAAATCTTTTGTCGAATGGTGTAGACTATAATATAATAGTGAATGGTTTTACGGAAAGTATGAAAGATTGATTGAGGTGGCGTTATGGCTTTATGGCATAGATGGAACGACGCGTTAGGACGATGGCGATATCCCGTTTACGGCTTAATAATCCTTGTGGTGTTAAGCTTTATCGGTTATATGATGATTGTGCTAGGGGGGCGGTTTGTGGTCGATGACGATCATTTTGTGTTTGATGAATCGACGGTGTTAAAGACAGAAAATGGAGATGAGATCGTTAAACTATATGAAGAAAATCGGACGTATGTGCCAATCGATGCAGTCCCGGAGCATGTGACGGATGCGTTTTTGGCGATAGAAGATCATCGATTTTATGATCATAACGGTGTTGATTTTTGGGCAGTTGGTCGCGCGGTATATCGTGATATTTTGACGATGAGTAAAACAGAAGGTGCGAGTACGATCACGCAACAACTAGTCAAAAATGTCTCGCTTACGGACGACAAGACGTGGATGCGAAAAACGAAAGAAGTCATGGGCTCGATTTACTTAGAGAGACAGCGGTCGAAAGAGGAGATTTTGGAGTATTATTTAAACGAAATCTATTTCGGTGCTGGTATACACGGAATCGAAGAAGCGGCGCAAGCGTTTTATTCGAAGCCCGTGTCGCAGTTGACGCTGTCTGAAGGGGCGGTATTAGCGGCGATGCCGAAAGCGCCAAATTTTTATGATCCGACTGAGCATCCTGAGCGTGCGAAGGAACGTCGGGATCTCGTCTTAAACCAAATGCACGAGCATGGCTTGATTGAAGCGGATAAGATGCGACAGGCACAAGGCAAAACATTAGCGCTTAAGCCGAATGAGTCGACGTCGAGTCCGTGGTTGAGTAGTTATGTTGATTTGGTGTTAGATGAATTAGAACGTGATTATCATTTATCGCGTGAGGCGATTTATACGAATGGTTACGAGGTGACAGTCGGGTTAGACCCTGACATGCAGGAGACTGTGTATCAACGAATGCAGCGCGATGAATATTTTCAAGGGTCATCAGCAGGTGTTGAGGGGGCGACTGTGATGCTCGATCAAGCGAATGGCGTTGTGCGGGCGGCCGTTGGCGGTCGTGATCATGAACGTGGCGACCTTAACCGAGTCAAAGTCAAACGTCAGCCCGGGTCTACGATGAAACCACTCGTAGTCTACGGTCCTGCGCTTGAAGAGAGCTTGTATCACCCTTATTCGTTAATTCCTGATGAACAACGCGATTATGATGGGTACAGCCCGTCTAATGTTGATGGCCAATATGATGGCGAGGTCACGATATATGATGCGTTAGTTGAATCGAAAAATGCCCCAGCTGTCGCATTGTTTGATGAAATAGGAATCGATTACGGCTTGTCATATTTAGCTGATGTCGGGGTGACACTTGATGACCCTGGCTTAGCAGTCGCTTTAGGCGGATTAAAAGAAGGCTTATCACCACTTCATATGGCTGGGTTATATCGAAGTTTTGCCAATGGTGGTCGATATATGGAACCGTATGCGATTTTGGAAGTGACGGATCGTGATGGGGAGATATT
This sequence comes from Alkalibacillus flavidus, assembly GCF_040545925.1. Taxonomy (NCBI): domain Bacteria; kingdom Bacillati; phylum Bacillota; class Bacilli; order Caryophanales; family Bacillaceae; genus Alkalibacillus; species Alkalibacillus flavidus. The sequence continues at coordinate 50,348 of NZ_JBEPMX010000007.1, read as the reverse complement.
AGAAGCACCAGCCCGCGAAACGACACAACTATTTTCACCACAAACGTCGTGGTATTTAACACGGATACTTCAAGCTGTCGTTGATGATGGCACAGCGAGTGGCGGTGAGTTCAATCAGGCGTTAGCGGGTAAAACAGGCTCGACGCAACATCCGCATGTCGAGGGTGGTGTGAAAGATGCGTGGTTTGTCGGGTTTAATCCAGATTATGCGGTGGCGAGTTGGATTGGTTATGATGACAGCAGTGAGGATCACTATTTAACGGAAGGTAGTGCCCTTGCGACAGCGCTCGTCGATGGCATTATGACAGATTTAGATCAATCGCATGATTTAACAACTTCTTTCGCCGTGCCTGAAGAGGTGAACGATTTAGAAGAACCCATTCGGTTACCTAACATACACGATTTAAGCGCGAATGTATCGCTCGGCTTTTTAAGTGGCATTGATGTTGAGTTAACATGGTCGGCTGCGGATGAACGAATTCGTTATGATATTTATCGTGACACGGGCGGAGAGGTTGAAAAGATCGGCTCTGTGACAGGTGAAACGTCTTATCAAGTCAATGATTCGCAAATGATTAATAACCCATCGTATTATGTCGTTCCCGTCAATCCACTGAATGGCCTAGAAGGTGAACCATCGAATCGTGATGAAGCGTTTTAAGTAAGAGTGAGGCAAATTCATGACAATTCAAGGCTCTCACTATACACGTGTGACAAATTCATTTATATTGGTAAACAGATGGAATAATGAAAGGTGAGTCGAATGGCGGAGTTTAATGATACAATTTTAAGAGCTTATCGTGGTGAGAAAACAGACTACACCCCGTTATGGTTTATGCGCCAAGCGGGACGATCGCAACCTGAGTACCGAAAATTAAAGGAAAAGTACTCGTTATTTGAAATTACACATCAACCGGAATTGTGTGCGTATGTTACAGAATTACCTGTCGTGAATTACAATACGGATGCAGCGATTTTGTACAAAGATATTATGTCGCCGCTTCCGCCGATGGGTGTCGACGTTGAGATTAAAAAAGGCGTCGGCCCGGTCATTTACAATCCGATTCAAACGAAAGCAGACGTCGATCGTCTAGACGACTTAAATCCAGAAGAAGACGTCTCGTACGTGCTTGAGACGATTCGGATTTTGACAGAAGAGAAGTTGAATGTACCGCTTATCGGCTTTAGTGGGGCGCCGTTTACGCTCGCGAGCTATATGATTGAAGGTGGCCCGTCGAAACAGTACAATAAAACAAAAGCGATGATGTACGGGGATCCTGAGACGTGGTTTGCGTTAATGGACAAGCTCGGCGACATGATTATTACGTACACGAAAGCGCAAATTCGATCTGGTGCTAAAGCGATTCAGATTTTTGATTCGTGGGTTGGCGCTGTGAGTGCGCAAGATTATCGCGTCTTTATTAAACCTGTTATGGAAAAGATATTTAACGCGTTAAAAGAAGAAGAAGTGCCGACGATTTTATTCGGCATAGGCGCGAATCACTTGTTACTTGAGTTCAATAGCTTGCCGTGTACAACAGTCGGCTTAGATTGGCGCACGTCGATTACAGACGCGCGTGAGATGGGTATGACGAGTTCGCTTCAAGGAAACCTAGATCCAGCTGTACTATTAGCCGATTGGGATGTGATTGAATCGCGGACGAAAGCCATTTTAGATCAAGGTAAAGATATTCCAGGTTATGTGTTTAATCTAGGACATGGTGTTTTCCCAGAGGTACAGCCGGAAACACTGCAGCGCTTAGCGGCGTTTGTCCATGACTATACTTCAAAGTAAGAGGAGTTGAATGAATAATGGCAGAGAAAACAGTAGGACTACTCGTAATGGCGTATGGCACGCCTTACAAAGAAGACGATTTAGAAGCGTATTACACACACATTCGTAAGGGTAAACGCCCGACAGACGAAATGATTGAAGATTTGCGTAGCCGTTATGAAGAAATCGGCGGTATTTCGCCGCTTGCTCGAATTACACGCGAACAAGCAGAAGCGTTAGAATCGAAGTTAAACGAAGAGCAGGATGAAGTTGAGTTTAAACTGTATCTAGGTTTAAAACATATTCATCCGTTTATTGAAGATGCGGTCCAACAAATGGCGGACGACGGCGTGGATGAAGCGGTTAGTATCGTGTTAGCGCCGCACTATTCAACGTTTAGTATTAAATCATACAACGGCCGTGCACAAGAAGAAGCGGACAAATATGGCATTACATTAACATCTGTTGTCGATTGGTATGACGAGCCAGGTTATATCGAATTCTGGGTCGAGCAAATTAATAAAGTATACGGTCAAATGACGGAAGAAGAACGTAATAATGCGTGTTTAATTGTGTCAGCGCACAGTTTACCGACGAAGATCATCCAAGAAGGCGACCCATATCCAGATCAACTTCAGCGCACAGCGGATTTAATCGCTGAAGGGGCTGGTATCCAAGATTACGAGATTGGTTGGCAAAGTGAAGGGAACACGCCAGATCCATGGTTAGGCCCTGACGTGCAAGATTTGACAAAAGATTTATATGAGACAAAAGGATATACAACATTTGTTTACGCGCCTGTTGGTTTCGTAGCCGATCACTTAGAAGTGTTATATGACAACGACATCGAATGTAAAGATGTGTGCGATGAGGTTGGAGCGTCTTATTATCGCCCAGAAATGCCGAATGCGCATCCGAAGTTCATTAATACACTGTCTAAAGTCGTACTCGATACGATGAAAGGGTAAGTCATGATGGCAGAGCGCAAACAAATTGCGATAATAGGCGGCGGGATAACGGGGTTAACCGCCGCTTACTATATGCAAAAACAAAACGTCAATGCCGATGTCACGTTATTTGAAGCATCAAACCAACTAGGTGGAAAAATCTCGACTGTAGAGCGAGACGGGTTTACGATCGAGCGCGGACCTGATTCGTTTTTGGAACGAAAGAAAACAGCGAAAGAGCTTGTGCACGATTTAGGATTAGGTAATCACTTAATTCGTAGTGCAACGGGGAAAGCGTTTATTTTATCTCAGGATCAATTGCACCCGATGCCAGCTGGGGCTGTGATGGGTGTGCCGACAGACTTAAAGCCATTTGTCCGCTCGGCGCTTTTTACTACATCAGGTAAATTGAATGCGCTAAAAGATTTCGTCACGAGTCGGACGGATGTGGATGGTGATATTTCAGTCGGCCACTTTTTCCGGCGTCGGTTAGGCGATCAAGTCGTTGATCGGTTAATTCATCCACTTATTTCCGGGATTTATGCCGGGAATATTGACGATTTGAGTTTGAAAGCGACGTTTCCTCACTTTTTACAGATGGAAAATAAATATGGCAGTTTGATTCGTGGTTTGCAGAAAACGACGCCGAAACAACAGACGTCAGGCAATAAGCAAGGCATGTTTTTGACGTTAGAAGGTGGTTTGAAGACACTTGTGAATGGGCTGACAGATGCACTTGAGTGTGACATGCATACGGGGACGCAGGTTGAGCAAGTGTCGAAGCAAGATGGTCGCTACGTGTTAGATGTGGCTGGCTGGGATGAGCCGTTTGAAGCGGATTATGTCATCGCAACGACACCACATCAAGTCACAGCGCAGATGTTTTCGGATTATGCGTTTATGCGCGATTTTCAACAGACGAAGAGTACGTCCGTTGCCAATGTGGCGATGGCGTTTGATGAAGACTCGGTGAAAAATTTGCCGGACGGAACAGGCTTTGTTGTATCGCGAAAAGAAGGCTACCGCATTACCGCGTGTACGTGGACGCACAAGAAATGGCCGCACACGACGCCGGACGGTTCAGTTTTATTGCGCGCGTACGTTGGCAAACCGGGCGACGAAGACGTTCTCGATTTGTCAGACGATGAGATTGCCGATTTAGTCATTGGTGATTTGAAGAAGATTATGACGGTTGAAGGCGAGCCTAAGTTTTATGTCGTCACACGCTGGTACGACGCGATGCCGCAATATACAGTCGGACATTTGGACCGGGTTGAAGCGTTGGAAAAACAGCTTGAAGCGGAATTACCAGGTGTTTATTTGATTGGCAATGCATACCGCGGAGTCGGTTTGCCGGACTGCATGGACCAAGCGATCCGCACCGTAAAAACGATCGAATCCCTCGAATCCTAGCTTAACCGCTTTTGATTTATTAAATAAGTCCTGGCAATTATGAGATAAATGCCGTGACTTATGAGATAACTAGCGGTATTTTTGAAATAACTTCAGGTGACTGCGTTACTTTTTAAATAAGTTCTTGAATTTATTAAATAATTCCTATGATTTATTTAATAACTCATGAGATTTATTAAATAACTTCAGATGACTGCGTCACTTTTGAAATAAGTTAGCGAATTTATTGAATAACTGAAGCGATTTTTGAAATAAGTCATGTGTTTTCTTTCAAAAATGACGGGAATAGACCATAAAAAAGTGCTCTAACGTGGAATTAGAGCACTTTTTTATAACCGCTTAGCTAATTGGGTCGCATTTTTCGCATTTGTTCGTGTAGCAATCAGCCTGTTCGTTCATGTCCCGTTTGCAGACAGCACATTGCTTTTTAGGTAGGTTGCGGAAAAATTGGACAGGTGACATTAACATGACATGACCTCCTCAAGATTTTGAGTTTTTAGATAATTTATGCGTGTACTTATACTATACTGTATTAATACAGATTTGTGAACAGAAAAACTGTTATATAACTAAAATTAGGAGGAAATACCTATATGAAGTGGACAGTCATCGGATCGTGGGGAGCTTATCCTGAAGCGGAAGGTGCGACGTCATGCTATTTAGTGGAGCAAGATGGGTTCACGCTTGTGATCGACTTGGGCAGTGGGGCGTTATCACGATTACAACAGTATATCGATTTGAGCGACATTGACGCTGTTGTTATATCACACTTTCATCACGATCATGTGGCAGATATCGGGGCATTTCAATACAGTTGCCTTGTGAAAGAACAGCTAGGTGAGATCGAAGGGCCTGTCTCGATCTATGCTGCAGCAGATGGGGTGACCGATTTTGACGAGCTCGACCATATCGCAACAGCCGGTCGTCTGTATCGAATCGAAAAACCGCTCGAACTAGGCCCGTTCACCTTATCATTCATTCAAACAAAACACCCAAAATCATGCCATGCGATTCGCGTCGAAAATGGCGAGAGCGCGGTTGTTTATACAGCAGATACCGCCTTTTTCCCTGAATTAGCTGGTTTCGCTAAAGGATCGGATTTGCTTATTGCCGAAAGTAGCTTTTATGACGGGATGGACGGAAGTGGACCAGGTCATATGACAAGCACGGAATGTGGCCAGTTAGCACGTGATGCAAGTGTCAGTCAGTTATGGCTCACACACTTGCCTCATTTCGGTGAACACGCTCAATTAGTACAAGAAGCGAAAGCAGTGTTTGACGGCCCTGTTGAATTGGCTCGAGAAGGGTTAGTATTTGATTTGCGAAGATAGGCGAATTTGCTTATACTTTGAATAGATACAAAATGAAGGGAGCTTCACCATGTTATATTTTATCGATAACGAAGGGAATAACGATCCGTATTTAAATTTAGCCATGGAAGAGTACGCGCTGAAGCATTTAAACATTGATGATGACCAACAATATTTACTGTTTTACACGAATAGTCCGTCGATTATTATCGGCAAAAACCAAAATACGATCGAAGAAATTAATACCGATTTCGTCGACGAACATGATATCAAAGTCGTTCGTCGCCTATCTGGCGGTGGCGCCGTTTATCATGATTTAGGTAACTTAAGTTTTAGCTTTTTGGCGAAAGATGAAGGCGATAATTTTACCAACTTCAAAAAATTCACCCAGCCGGTTGTCGACGCGCTGCAACGTCTTGGCGTAAATGCAGAATTATCAGGTCGTAACGATATTACCGTTGATGGTCGTAAAATTTCCGGTAACGCGCAGTTTACGACGAAAGGTCGTATGTTTAGCCACGGCACGCTTTTATTTGATTCAGAAATTGAAAAAGTCGTTCGGTCATTGCGAGTGAAATCTGAAAAAATTCGGTCGAAAGGGATTAAGTCAATTCGCAGTCGTGTAGCGAATATTTCGGAATTTCTTGAAGAAGATATTAGTTTAGAGGACTTCAGACAATTGCTTCTGAAATATATCTTTGATGTGAAAGATATCAATGATGTACCACAATATAAATTAACAGAAGATGACTGGGCGAAGATTCGCGAAATCGCTGAATCGCGTTATCAACGATGGGACTGGAATTACGGCAAATCGCCTGCGTTTAACATCCAGCATACGAAACGTGTTGAAGGTGTCGGGTCATACGATGTGCGCCTAGACGTGAAAAAAGGCGTCATTCAAGATGTGAATATTTTCGGCGATTTCTTCGGCATTGGCGAAGTGAGTGACGTAGAAGAAGCGCTAAAAGGTGTGCGTTATGACCGAGAAGCGATTGAAGAAGCACTACGCGATATCAATATCCAGCATTACTTAGGTAAACTGTCGCATGAAGATTTCATGTCATTAGTGTATTAATAGCTAAATGGAAAACCCCCGCCAGCGCACTGGCGGGGGTTTCTTTACATGGATGTAGGCTAATTTTTGAAATAACTTAGATGATATATTTCAAAAGTTGAGTAATTTATTTAATAAATTAGCAAACTTATTTCAAAACCAAACTGATTTATTTCAAAATTAGTGATCGTTCATCGCATCTTGCTTTGTTTCATGAACAGTTCCGCGCGGGTGTTCTGGTGGGGCGTAAATCGAGTATAATTTTAGCGGCATGAGACCAATATTCGTTAAGTTATGCCACTTGCCTGCCGGGATAAAAATCGCATCGTTGTCTTGCACTTCGCGTTCGAAATTCGGTCGGTCTTCACGGTCACCCATTTGAACTAATCCGCGACCGCCTTCGATCCGAATAAATTGATCGTGATTTCGGTGGCGTTCTAAACCAATATCGTCACCCGGTGCAATGCTCATAAGTGTTAATTGCAAATATTCACCCGTCCAAAGCGCTCGCCGGTAATAAGGGTTCATCATCGTTGCGCGTTCAATGTTCACGACGTACGGATTCGGGCCGTGATCGACACGGTCGTGTGGCGGTTGCCATCCGTCTCCCGGTTGATTTGGCCATCCGTTCCCCCAATCAGGTTGATTCGGGCCGCCCCATCCTGGTTGGTTAAAACGCGGATCGTAATAATTCGGGTCAAAATACATACCTAATCTCCTCTCTAGAAGTCATTCCTTTGTAACGTATGCGAATAGACATCAGTTGGGTACCTGTAAGCATCACAATAGGCAATTGTCATCTATTTACGCATAAGATAAAATGTATGATATTGGAGGGAGTGCATGTGAGATTATTAGGTTGGACCGCGTTAATTATGATAGTATTAGTGAGTATCGTCTTTTGGTGGACGCGAACAGTTGAAGTCGTTGATGAAACCTATTCAGGTGTAGAGGTTCAGTTAGGTCCTAACGACACGACTCATGCCAAACAAGTCGATATTCATATAGACGGCGAATTTAAGCATGATATGTTTTCAAAAGAATCGTTTACTGGCTCCATCACGATCGATGGTGAAAAACACCCGAGCGATGCGTCAAATACAGATGAACTAACGGTGACTTTTGAAAAAGAAGGTTTCACCGACGGCAATATTGAGTATATCAATCGAGAACAGGACCGTATTACGACGGTTGGATATTTAAATATGAGTGATGACTTATCCGAATTAACGATTCAAATAATGCAGGATCGTTCGTCAAAGGATGGCCCTAGGGTAACATCTTGGACGAGTGATGATGGAATTATCATTTCAGCACCAGCGAACAATGGAGACGAAGCTATTTCAATCGCGAATCGCGTCATGCAACCAGTTCTACACGATATAGAACTCAAATAAAAAATAAAGGACGTGACTTATGTCAGGCCAACAACGAAATCAAATTCAAATCGGCGCTACCGTCGATATCGTTTTAAAACAAGATCAACGTTCAGGAAAATTAACCCGTGGAGTCGTGAAAGATTTACTGACTAAATCGGCATCACACCCGCACGGCATTAAAGTCCGTTTAGAAGACGGGCAAGTCGGTCGAGTAAAAAACATCCTCACAGATTAGTTTTAACTTGCTTAGATTAGCGAAATAATTTATAATAAATTCAGACAATTTAATGAATGATTATTCACTCAATTTCGCACTCGACACTGAAAGGGCTTACATATCTAAGGGAGGTTGCAAGATGAATTTAAGTGATCAACTATCATTAACGGCGAAAGATCATCTATCGAAACCGGCTTACATTTTTAACGGGGAAGCAACGGACTACAAGACACTCGAGGGCTCGGTAACGAAATTCGCATCAAGCCTCGAATCATTAGGTTATCAAAAAGGCGACCACGTTGCTCTTGTTGTCGGCAACACGCCACATTTCGTGATCGGTTTGTACGGTGCATTGCGCCTTGGACTTACGGTCGTCCCGGTGAACCCACTTTATACTGGCGATGAGCTATCTTATATTTTGAATAATGGCGATGTTAAAGGGGTCATTACCCTTGATGTGTTACTCGAAAAATTCGAAGCGATCGACGACCAACTTGAGGTCAAAGACTATATCGTCGGTGAAACAGATCCACAACTAAGAGACCGCACATCACCACTACAAGACAAGCTGCATGATTTCACAAGCCTTGTTCAAGCAGGCAGTTTAGAGTTCAGCCGTCCGACATTAGACGATGATGATACCGCTGTCATCCTTTACACGTCAGGCACAACGGGTAAACCAAAAGGTGCGATGTTGACGCACAAAAACTTATATTCCAACGCAAAAGATACAGCTGACTATCTCAAAATTGACGAAAACGACCGCGTCATTGCGGCATTACCAATGTTCCACGTGTTCTGTTTAACAGTCGCATTGAACGCGCCACTCGTGAGCGGCTCGACGGTCTTAATCGTGCCACAGTTCTCACCAGAAGCTGTGTTCAATATCACTCGTGAAAACAGTGCAACCGTGTTCGCTGGCGTGCCGACGATGTACAACTACTTACTTCAGTACCCGAACGAAGATGAAAAAGATTTCTCATCAATTCGTCTATGTATTTCAGGTGGTGCGTCGATGCCTGTTGCTTTACTGGAAAAATTCGAACAATACTTCGACGTGCAAGTATCAGAAGGGTATGGTTTATCTGAAGCGTCACCAGTTACCGCATTCAACCCGCTTGACCGCCCGCGTAAAGCTGGCTCAATCGGCACGGACATTACAAACGTCACGAACAAAGTCGTCGATGCAAACGGTGAAGAGGTGCCACGCGGAGAAGTCGGCGAGCTGATCGTGAAAGGCCCGAACGTCATGAAAGGCTATTACAAAATGCCTGAAGAAACGCAAGCGTCGATCAAAGACGGCTGGCTTTACACAGGTGACATGGCGCAACAAGACGAAGAAGGCTATTACTACATCGTCGACCGTAAAAAAGATCTCATCTTAGTCGGTGGTTACAACGTCTATCCGCGTGAAGTCGAAGAAGTGCTTTATAGTCACGACAATATTACAGAGGTCGCGGTGATTGGCGTGCCTGATGAAAACTTAGGTGAAGCAGTCATTGCCTTTGTCGTGTCGAACAACCCAGAGTTAACAGACGCAGACTTACGCGAACTCACTCAGTCGAAACTGGCGAAATATAAACAACCGAAACAAATTAACTTCTTAGACGAATTACCAAAAAATACAACCGGGAAAATTTTAAGACGAAGCCTGCGTGATCACGTGGCAACACAATAACAAAGGAAGCGTTTACACAGATTCTCTAGCGAAATAGCTAGAGAATCTTTTTTTGATTTAAGGGTTGATTTTGCTGTGTGCCTCTCATATAATTATAAACAATATTCCGAAATTCTTTAACACATCAAAGCGTGTATGCGAGAAAGTAAAAAAAGGGGAGTTTAGTGATGAAACGTTTATTATTGATGGTAGTTATGATCAGCGCGTTAGTTTTAATTGTGGCATGTGGTGACAGTGACTCAAGCAGCGACTCAAATGATAACGAGTCGAATGGTGGTAACTCTGAGGAAAGTTCCAGTAACAGTGATGCATCAGAAGAAGAGGCCGATTACGTCGTCGGTGTTTCGCAAATTGTCGAGCACCCTTCACTCGACCGGGCGACAGAAGGCTTCCAAGATGCGCTTGATGAAGCAGGTTTGAATGTATCGTACGATGTATCATTAGCACAAGGTGATAACCAAAACGCGCAACTTATCGCAGAACAATTCGTTAGTGATAAGGTTGATTTGATCTTCGGTAACTCTACACCGAGTGCTCAATCAGCTGTTAACGAAACGAGCGATATTCCGATTGTGTTTACATCAGTGACAGACCCAGTTGGTTCCGAATTAGTTGAATCGATGGAGAATCCAGGCGGTAATGTGACAGGAACAGCCGATTCGCATCCAGAATCCGTGCCCAAAACAGTCCAGTTAATTAAAGACATGGGACATGAATCGATCGGCCTCATTTATAACTCAGGCGAGCAGAACTCAGTGACTCAAGTTGAAAACGTGAAAAGTGTTGCAAGTGAGCATGATCTCTCGACAGAAGAAGCAACCGTGTCATCGTCATCAGAAGTTATGCAAGCCGCCCAATCGTTAGCTGGTAGTGTCGATACGTTCTTAATTGTGACGGACAATACGGTCGTCAGCGCACTCGAATCGGTTTTATCTGTAGCACAAGAGAATGATGTTCCAGTCTTTGCGAGTGAGTTAGATTCCGTTTCACGTGGCGCATTTGCTGGGTATGGTTTTGATTATTACGATATCGGTTATGAAGCGGGCGAAAAAGCCGTTCAAATTTTAGAAGATGGCACCAATCCTGGTGACATCGAAGCCAATTACCCACAAAATCTCAAACTCCACATTAATGAAGACGCAGCTAGTGAAATGGGCGTTGAGTTAACAGATGACTTAGAAGAACGAGCTTCGGAGATTGTGTCGATGGAAGAAGGTGAGTAAGCATGTTACAAGCATTATACGGTGCAGTTGAATCAGGGTTAATATACTCGTTAATGGCGTTAGGTGTTTATATTTCCTTTCGACTGCTTGATTTTCCAGACTTAACGGTGGATGGCTCCTTCGTCACAGGAGGAGCCGTCACCTCTGTGATGGTTGTAAGTGGTGTCGATCCATTTACCGCGACATTAGCTGGCGCAGCAGTAGGCTTTATTGTCGGTTGTATTACGGGGATTTTGCATACAAAAGGCCATATCAATCCATTGTTAGCGGGTATTTTAATGATGGTTGCGCTTTACTCGATTAACTTGCGCATTATGGGAAGACCCAATATTCCTCTATTAAATGAAACAACCGTGTTTACCATGGTGGAAAATTGGTGGCAAACCTTGAACTTGCAAGGAATCGTGATGGCACCGTTTGAAGCGCTTGGCATTGCTGCTTATGTCCCGAATTCGTTAGATGTACTCGTCGCCGCAACAATACTCATGATTATCGTGAAAAAACTGCTCGACTTCTTCTTGCGGACAGAAGCGGGTACGACATTGCGCGCGACAGGCGACAATCAGACAATGGTACGTAGTTTCTCGGCGAATACGAACGTCTATATTGTTGTCGGTATGGGGGTTTCCAACATGCTCGTCGCGTTTAGCGGGTCGATGGTGGTTCAGCATAACGGATTCGCAGACGTGAACTTAGGTGTTGGCATGATCATTATTGGTCTTGCTTCTGTGATCATTGGTGAAGTCCTCTTCAGCTTTGGCTCGGATAAAATTGTTCGTACCACGCTTGCAGTGATTTTAGGTGCGATTGTGTACCGCATGATTTACGCGGTTGCGCTACAAGTTGATTTTTTAGAGGCGAGTGATATGAAGCTGATCACAGCACTCATTGTCGTCGCAGCGCTCGTCGTCCCGAATTGGCTTGGCCAAACAAGCGCGAAACAGCAATATAAGAAGTCGAAAGCAAACGCAGCGAAACAAGAAGCACGTCAAGGTGCTGCGGAAGGGGAGAGAAGTCATGCTACAGCTCAATCACATTCATAAAACGTTCTACCCGAATACGCCTGATGAACGCCAAGCACTCGTCGACTTACATCAAGAGCTCTCAGGCGGTGATGTCGTCACGATTATCGGTAGTAACGGCGCCGGTAAATCAACACTTCTTAATACGGTCGCTGGCTCAATTATCCCCGATGAAGGCGATGTCGTCATTGACGAAAACGACGTCACGAGGCTCTCAGAACAGAAACGCGCTGCTTATATCGGCCGCGTCTTCCAAGATCCGAAAGCCGGCACAGCACCAGGCATGACGATTGAGGAAAACATGATGATCTCGCTCGGTCGCACGAAACGACGCAGTCTTTTCCGCGGCGTGACAAAACAACTACGTCAACAATTTCGCGAGCACCTAGCAACACTCGAGATCGGCCTCGAAAACCGTTTGAACACGAAAGTGGGTTTATTATCCGGCGGTGAGCGGCAAGCGTTGTCACTCTTAATGGCAACCTTTACCGAACCGAAAATTCTACTCCTCGACGAGCATACCGCAGCGCTTGATCCGTCGAAAGAAGAATTGATTTTACGCTTAACCCGCGATTTAGTCGAACGCCATCAACTGACGACCGTCATGGTCACTCACCAAATGGAGCAAGCGATCGCATTTGGCAATCGCCTCTGGATGATGGATGAAGGCAAAGTCATTTTCGAGGCTAATGACGAAACAAAACAAGACCTAACAGTAGGAGACCTGCTCGATCAGTTCCAAGCCATTCGAGGTAAGAAAATGGCCAATGATCGTGCATTGTTAACGAAATAAGAGATAGGAACGTCCGGCTAGGGTTAGTCGGGCGTTTTTGATTGTGTGGTTTTTCTTTCAATCGATGTGTTAATGAAGAGAAGGGGGCTCGAGACTCTTATCATAGGAAATGCTGAAGAAGTATCGCTAAGTATAAATTCCACTTTCGATGCGATTGGGGTATAGAATTAAATTGATTCCAAAAAGTTTAAGAAAAATTGGGTTTTATGTTAGCCCTATTTTAAGTTTAATTGCTATTCTGGTCGGTTTTGCTGTCATAATTGTTTTTGTCGATTTGTATAACACAGGGCCTAATATAGATGTTGAGTGGTATGTGGCATTAATCATTATAGAATTTATGACTATCAATCTGTCATTAAAACACGGTAGTGATGGATTTAAAAAGTTAAAAAGATATAAAAGACATGCAAGGCGGGTGAAAGCAGCAAGGGAGCATGGACGTTAAGGTTTGATTAACGTATTGATGAACAGTCACGCTCCATGTCTTAGAAAACCCTCACATAGGTTATACATCTTTCTCGTTATTTTGCCATTTTACATAATTGTAAACTAAGCCTACTATCACTGCACAAAAGTAAATAATACTAAATTCATACGATTCACCTTCCATTATAATCATTCGGGTCAAATATTAATTAAACAGGAGGTATTAAACAATGGGAAAAACTGAAGGAATATAGAGCCGGCGTGATTTCTTGGTTTTGTCTGTTTTTATTTATTTTATATATGTTTCAGAACTACTGGGTCATTTTTTGTTACTTCTTATAAGTGGGATAATAGCCATTTATTTAATTGGATATGTTTGGAACCCATTTAATGAAGAAGAAAATACCCATGATACTACTACTGGGTTGATTTCATTGTTCTTATTAATGGCTTCTTCTATTCAAAGCAAATCTTTTTTATTTATTTCAAGTCTGATTATAACAGTTTTTATGCTTAATTTTGTGTGGAGTATATCAAGAAAAGGAAATAAATCTTATAAAATATCATTGAACGGATTGCTAACGGTCCTTTTTATAACTGTTGTTGCAACTATATATAGAGCTTTGGTTTAATAACGAAGACGTTGAAAAGAATTAATGAGCCTGTTCATGTTTAGGTTATGCTATCATGGTTGATCGTTGTAAAAACATCCCCCTCGTTTTATAATAGATTTAGAACAAAATGTCGAGGAGTGACCGATTATGACTGATGAACAAATGAACACCATCATGCAAGCGATTAAAGAGCTATCTGATAACCAAAAAGAATTATTTAAGGGCCAAAAGGAAATCAATGATCGCTTAACACGAATAGAAGAAAGAATGGAATTTGTTCAGCATAAGTTAATTGAACATGATGAACAGATTTATACGCTACGAAAGAAAGCATAATTCTTCTCAATATTGAATGTATAAAATAATCCTTACCAGTTTATCAACATGTCCTTCGTTAAGTAATAGATTTAAAATAAAACGTAGAGGAGTGTCCGGATATGACCGATGAACAAATGAACACCATTATGCAAGCAATTAAAGAGTTATCGGACAACCAAAAGCAAACCAATGATCGCCTAACACGCATAGAAGAAAAATTGGAATTTGTTCAGTATAAGTTAATTGAACATGATGAACAGATTTATACGCTACGAAAGAAAGCATAATTCTTCTCAATAATGAATCTATAAAATAATCTTTACTAATTTATCAACATGCTCTTTGTTAAGTAATAGATTTGAAATAATTTCGAGGAGTGTCCGATTATGACTGATGAACAAATGAATACTATTATGCAAGCACTTAAAGAGTTATCTAATGACCAAAAAGAATTATTTGACAACCAAAGGAATATGAGCAATCAACTAAAGGGTATGAACGATCAATTAAAAGAAACTAATGATCGGTTAAAACGCATGGAAGAAAAAATGGATTATGTTCAGTCTAAACTAATTGAGCATGATGAGCACATTTATACGTTACGGAAGAAGGCATAATTCTACCCATATTAAATGCTTTATATCTTCCAATATTTTGTGAAAGCCATCATAAAATATATAGTATAGCAGTTGTTACATCTACCCACACTCTATGCCCCTTCTTTTAACAACCTTATGTCACCAAATTCTCTTCATTCTCCCGTTGATTCTGTGTCTTTTTAATTTTGATGAAGATCAAGATTAAAATGATAATCTGAATAAAATTAATAAATATGCTGATATTTTCAAACGAAAATAGCGAGTATGGGTTATTAACAAATCTGTAAATGTTGCTAATCAGACTAATAGGGGCCAGGATCAGTGCTATAATGGTTGGTATTTCAATGTAATCTAAGAAACTCATTAAAAATTTCTCCTTTCCATTTGGAGCGTTAATAATCAATCCAATCTTCGTATAATTCCACTGAAAACGTTATACTCTTCGTGTTAAAAGTACCATCATATCCAATAATCTATGAGGGATTTTTATCTTTTTTATAATCCGAAATAGCTGAATATAGTATATAAGGTATTAAACCGAACAAAACAATAGCTCGTAAGGGGCCCAGGAAGGATAATCCCTCATTCCAAAATCCAACTATAAACCAACCAATACCCCATAAAGAAAAAATAAGTGACGCAAATAAATCATAGTGGAGATTTTTGTCCGTTTTTTTATTGACGATTACGATAGCTATTAAAAGAATGAGCGTTATAAGTAATAACCAAGAATATATATCCATTCATTACAACCCCCCATATTAAATTCTTCCAACATTACTTTTACATTTTTTTCCTTAATGTCAAGTCATTACTCAAAAAACAAGCCATACCCTATAGCACCTATTATGAGTATTAATAGAATAACGAGTGTTACTTTCCAGTTTAGACCACCCACCAGATCAACAAGACTACCGTATTTAGCTCTTTCCGATGAATCTTTCAAATTACCAAGAGGATTTTCTTGCCGTTCTTTTTGTCTTATTCGTTCTCTTCTTGCCTCGGGCGTTTCGTTGTCTTCATTCATTTTGCACACTCCAATCAGTGATAAATAACTTTATAAATTGGAACCTTTATCTTGTTGATTCAATCAACACTCTTGCCCCGAAATGATCTGCTGATGATGATCGTGCCGAGTATGAGGGCATATACTAATAACATATAATCCAGGTATTTAGGTAATGAAAAGAATTGAAGGGTGGCGATAATGGCGAGCGTCATCCAGAATAGATTCTTTAATGTGTTAAGTTTCATTGTGTCACACACCTCTGCTAAACATTACCGTCATTTTAACATAAAATAACAATTTGCAGTGGGTGATTTTTACAATCAGTCTAAAGCAGTTTCGTTTACATACCTATAGGGGGTATGATAATCTTAGTTTAGATAAGGTGGTGACGATATGAGTCAAACTGAAACATTGCAGTCAATAGAAGAGGTTAGAGCGTTTGTCGCGGAGAACGACCATGCGTTGTTATTTATATCGAGCCAAGGGTGTAGCGTGTGTTCAGCGTTATGGCCACGCATTCAAGACGAATTAGAAACGTATGACAATATTGCTCTCGGGTATGTCGACGTGGATGAGGTAAAAGAAGTATCAGGTGAATATCTCGTCTTTACGGCTCCGATTACGTTGGTGTTCCAAAATCAAAAAGAAGTGATGCGTGAAGATCGCTTTATTCGCATAGAAGCGTTTAGCGAAAAGATGGACTTGATGTTAACGTAAAAATTTTTAACGATATAAATACTGTACGGGGGTATAGTAAAAAGAAAGGATGTTGATCACATGAGTGAGTATTTACATGACGAACCTGTTGTGCCGCGAACGGATGATGAGAAAGAAAAACTGATGAACCGGTTAAAACGAATCGAAGGGCAAGTACGCGGCATTCAAAATATGGTTGAAGAAGATCGTTATTGTGTCGATATATTAGTTCAGATCAGCGCGATTCAATCTGCGCTTAAAAACGTCGGTTTCTCTGTCACCGAACGTCATATTAACCATTGTGTGACTGATGCGATTCAAAAAGGTGAAGGTGACGAGACGATTCAAGAGTTAATGGACGTCTTAAAACAGTTTTCGAAGTAAGGAGGGACCAATATGAGTGAGAAAGAACATGCAGATTTAACCGTGACAGGGATGACGTGTGCGGCTTGTTCGACGCGTGTTGAGAAAGTGCTCAATAAAATGGACGGCGTCGATGCACAAGTGAACTTAACGACGGAAAAAGCAGCGGTCGATTATGACCCTGAGCAGACGTCGATGGATGATATTACGAATAAGATTGAAAAAGTCGGCTATGGCGTGCTAAAAGAAGAAGCGGACCTCGATGTGTATGGTATGACGTGTGCCGCGTGCTCGAGCAGGATTGAAAAAGTGTTAAATAAACAAAACGGTGTTGAGACAGCGAGTGTGAATTTAACGACAGAATCTGCGTCGATCCAATACAATCCAGGTATCATTGATCCAGATACATTAATCGAAAAGATCCAAAAGCTCGGCTATGACGCTGCACCAAAAGCGGAAGCTGAGGAGAAAGAGTCGTATAAAGAACAAGAACTCAACAAACAGAAAACGAAGTTAATCGTCTCAGCGGCGTTGTCAGCGCCATTACTCCTGACAATGTTTGTCCATTTATTTAACATGTCGATTCCAGCTATTTTCATGAATCCGTGGTTCCAGTTCGCTTTAGCAACACCCGTTCAATTTGTGATCGGCTGGCAGTTTTACGTCGGTGCGTATAAAAACTTGCGTAACGGTGGGGCGAACATGGATGTGCTCGTTGCATTAGGTACGAGTGCGGCATATTTTTACAGTTTATCAGAAGGGATTCGCACGATTGGTAATCCTGGTTATGATCCGCATTTGTATTATGAAGCGAGCGCCGTCATTATTACACTCATTTTATTCGGTAAATATTTAGAAACACGAGCGAAAACACAAACGACAAACGCGTTGTCGTCGTTATTGAGCTTGCAGGCAAAAGAAGCACGTGTTTTACGTAACGGTGAAGAAGTGATGACGCCTGTTGAAGACGTTGTCGTCGGCGATCATCTGATTGTAAAACCAGGTGAGAAGATACCCGTAGACGGTACGGTCATCAGCGGCTCGACGTCGATTGACGAGTCGATGATTACAGGTGAATCGATGCCAGTTGAAAAAGAGACGGATGCATCCGTAATCGGTTCGACGATCAACCAAAACGGTGTGATTGAAATGGAAGCAACTAAAGTCGGTAAAGATACGGCTCTTGCGTCGATCGTCAAAGTCGTTGAAGATGCACAAGGGTCAAAAGCGCCGATTCAACGTTTAGCTGACGTTATTTCCGGATATTTCGTACCGATTGTCGTCGGGATTGCCGTGGTCACATTTATTACGTGGATCACACTTGTTCAACCTGGCCAGCTCGAACCAGCCCTCGTGGCGGCGATTGCGGTGTTAGTCATTGCGTGTCCATGTGCGCTTGGTCTAGCGACTCCAACTTCCATCATGGTTGGTACTGGGAAAGCTGCTGAAAATGGTATTTTATTTAAAGGTGGCGAACATTTAGAGCGCACACATGAACTGGATGCGATTGTACTTGATAAAACAGGGACGATTACGAAAGGGAAGCCTGAAGTAACAACATTTACAGCTGACCGAGAGACATTACAGTTACTCGCAAGCGCTGAGAAAGGTTCAGAACATCCTCTCGCCCAAGCGATTGTGGCCTATGCGACAGAAGAAGAGGTCGCGTTAAGTGACGCTGAACAATTTCAAGCTGTGCCTGGGCATGGGATTGAAGCAACAGTGTCAGCCCAAACCATTCTTGTCGGTAATCGTAAACTGATGCAAGATCATGGCGTCGCAATTGGCGATGCTGAACAAACGTTAATCGAAATGGAAGAAGCGGGAGAGACCGCGATGTTGATTGCTGTGGACGGCGAATACCGTGGCATCGTCTCTGTCGCGGACACGATTAAAGAAACGGCACCTGATGCGATTAAAGCCTTACAAGACCAAGGCTTAACGGTGATGATGCTGACAGGAGATAACGAACGGACGGCTCAAGCGATTGCGAAACAAGTTGGCATTGACGACACGATTTCAGAAGTGTTACCAGAAGATAAAGCAGAAAAAGTGAAAGAACTCCAACTTCAAGGTCACAAAGTCGCGATGGTCGGCGATGGCGTGAACGACGCACCAGCCCTCGCGATTGCAGATATCGGCATTGCGATCGGTACTGGAACTGAGGTTGCGATTGAAGCGGCTGACATTACGATTTTAGGCGGCGAATTGCAGCTGATTCCGAAAGCGATCAAAGTCAGTCATGCAACGATTCGTAACATCCGCCAAAACCTATTCTGGGCATTCGGCTACAACACGGCAGGTATTCCTGTCGCAGCGATCGGCCTTCTTGCTCCATGGGTTGCAGGCGCTGCGATGGCATTAAGTTCAGTCAGTGTTGTCACGAATTCCCTACGACTAAAACGCGCTAAGATTTAATGGATAGTGGATCCCGTTCAGCTGAAGCTGAACGGGTTTCTTTTAGTGGTTTGAATTTATGAGATAAGCCACTCGACTTATGAAATAAGTGGATGAACTTATTTCATAAGTTCATGGATTTATTTAAAAAATAACAAGACTTATCTAAAAATTGAGCGAGTGCTGCGCCTAGAATAAAAAACAATTGAAATTAACTGAAAAGTATGTCATTTTATAATAACAAAACACACGCACAGGAGGGGATAAGGATGGACCATGCGAAAACGATCGCGTCCTATATCGATGCGAAACAAGATCAGTTCATTCAAATGAGTGATGATTTATGGTCATTCGCGGAAACGGCTTTTGAAGAAGTCGAGTCTGCCCATTATATTGCAAGTAGTCTTGAACAAGAAGGCTTCACGGTGACGCGAGGGATTGCAGACATGTCGACTGCGTTTGTCGCAGAATACGGATCAGGTGAACCTGTTGTCTCGTTTCTAGGCGAATATGACGCGTTAGAAGGGTTAAGTCAAGAACGCGGGGCGACAGAACACCAGCCCATCGTCCAAGGTGGCAGTGGCCATGGCTGTGGTCATAATTTACTCGGAACAGGCTCTTATGCGGCGGCGATTGCGGTTAAAACGTATATGGAAGAACACGGTTTAGAAGGAACCGTCCGTTATTACGGCTGTCCTGCAGAAGAAAGCGGGGACGGGAAAGCTTTTATGGTAAAAGCAGGCGTGTTCGATGATGTTGACTTTGCGCTCTGTTGGCATCCCGCCCCCATGAATTCAGTGTTACGCCTTAATGTGCTAGCCGTCCAACAAGTGTTTTTCCGGTTTAAAGGACAATCCGCGCACGCGGCGGCGAGTCCACACTTAGGACGGAGCGCGCTCGATGCCGTTGAACTCATGAACGTCGGCGTCAATTACCTACGCGAACATATCGTCCAGAACGCTCGCCTGCATTACGCGGTAACCAATACAGGCGGAAATGCACCGAATGTGGTCCAGTCTGAAGCGGAAGTGCTTTATCTCGTTCGCGCCAGTAACGTCAAAGAAGCACACGAGATTTTCGAACGCGTGAAAAATGTCGCAGAAGGTGCCGCACAAATGACCGAAACCGAAGTCGAAGTCCATTTCGACAGCGGATCGAGTGATCTTGTTCGAAACGATACACTTGATGATGCGATTCAAGCAAGTTTAGATGCGATCGAACCACCAACTTACTCAGAAGACGAACGCGCCTTTGCCGAAACGATTCGCAGCACCCTATCAGAAGCGGAACAAAACACATACTGGGCAGACGGCTTAGACGGCCTCACCTTAACCGATTTCGTCGTTGACCGCGACCAAATTATTGAACAAACCGGGTCAACCGATGTTGCCGACGTTAGCTGGGTCACCCCAACCACCCAATGCCTAACAACCTGCTTCGTCAACGGCACATCACTCCACTCCTGGCAAGCCGTTTCTCAAGGAGGCACATCGATCGGCCACAAGGGCATGTTGTATGCAGGTAAAGTCATGGCCGCAGCTGCCATTGATGTGATGCAAGATAAAACAAAGCTAGAGAAAGCGAAACAAGAACTACAAAAACGGAAGGCCAAACAAGGCTACATTTCGCCGATTGGTGATGGTGCTAAGCCTGGGCCAGTGATCTGAAATTTGAAAACCGACTTGGCAGTAGTTAGGTCGGTTTCATTATTTGGTATAAGAGAAGATCATATTTCGTCAATGGGACTCACTACACTCCTGGCAACTCGTATTCCAAGAAGGCACGTCAGTCGGCCACAAAGGCATGCTTTATGCCGGCAAAGTCATGGCCGCCTCTGCCATTGATGTGATGCGAGAACAAGAGAAACTCGAGAAAGCGAAACAAGGCTACATCTCGCCAATTGGTGATGGTGCTGAACTTGGGACTGTGATTTACAAGCTAACGACCTGATAAAAATGGGGTCGTTTTTTTAATTCTATGAATAGTAAAACAAAAAGTTACCTTTATTTCAAAAGACTTAAAGATGAAGTCGAATATAATTGAAACATAAAATTTATAAGGAGTGTTGATAATGGAAGAGAAAAATTATTCAGATGAATTTAAAGAGTATACAGAATATATTGTAAATCATTCTAATTATTCCGGTATACCTTTTAAAAGAAAGTCTGATGGGAGTATCGCATGGGTTGCTTCAAATGTATCTAAAATGGGACAAAGAAGAATTGAATGGGCTAAGGATAAAGCTAAAAGTTTAGGTATAGATACAGATAGTAATGGTTGGAAATCGAAAACAATGTATTCATTGCACCCTACTAAGATGACAGTATGTCAAGTTTGTGGCAGAAGACATTCAATTGAATACATTTATTTAAGTAAAAACTTAGCGAAAACCTTGAACAATCATTTCAATAAGCATTTCACAATAATTGATGATTTGTTTCACGTAAAGAAAGAGCTTAACAATAGTGGCTATTCTGAAACTGAAATAATAGAAGTTATTTGGAATAAATTAAAGTTAGATAAGTCCCCTGATAAATTAAGTCTTGTTAGCAATGAGTTTGGAGTTGTATCTAAAAAAGATATCACAAATTACGATGAACTAGTTAAAATCGTTGAATCATTATCACGTAATGGGTTTATAAATTTGACTGGGCCAGGTGCGATGTCAAATTTCCCAGACCGTTTAGATGGATATCATTCTTATAACAGGTGTTGTCGAACTAAAGAGGATACCGGTAGGTCACCAGAGAACCTTAAAACATATAACAAAGATAGAAGAGCGTATGAAAATTGGGTAGATGGAAATATCTATGCTGCTAATAAATTTATGTACAGCAAAACTTTTAATAACACATCTGCAGATCATATTGGACCAATATCCTTAGGTTTTAAGCATGATTCTTTATTGTTGCAAAAAATGAGCAGAGGCGAAAATTCCTCTAAAAGAGATAGGATTAGCAAGAAAGATATAGAGTTGCTGATGTATTTAGAACATAAATATGATATTTCAGTAATTTCTTGGTACTCTAAAAAACTATGGGGTTTCATAAAAGAAAACTATAAAAATATCGATTTGGAACTGATTAGAGTAGCACTTAAAAAAAACGCACATTATTATTTAGAAACACTTCATTTGTTGAAACAGAATGGAATTCAAGATTATTTATATAAAAATTTGTTAAAACCTAAAGAAAAATATTTTAACTATAATTATAAATTTAATGATGATGGTGAAATAATTTTTTGTGAAAATCGGAAGGAGTCAGTGACTTATTATAAAGAAATTAAACGATTCATTGATGTTTCCTTTAAATCCTTAGATGATTATCACGAGAAAAGTAATAGAAATTTAAAATTCGTTATAGGTGAGGAAGAGGAAGCCATTTTAAGTTCATTGATTAGAAGTGCCAAACAGAATGATTACAGCACTGCTGATAATTATTTTGTTAATTTAATGGAATATTTCCAAGAAAAAATTATTGAGGATTTAAGATCAAATGAAAAATAAAATCCAAAATAAGATTCTTTTAAATCTGAAGGATTTGATTGATTCATTCAATAATGATGCGTATAACTCATCTCAAAATGAACTGATAAATAGTTTCCAAAGAAATATTATTGTATATAATGATAATGGAAGTACTGTTAATCCAAGAACTATTTATGATATATATAATGAAACAAGAACAAATTTAAGATTAGATACTTTATTTAAAATCGCATATTCGTATAACTATAACTTAAGTGAATTTTTATATGAAAACTTTAATCATGATAAAATTTTTATTACTAGACCCTCATTATGTATGAATGAAAGTAACAAATTTAAAATGGTACAGATACTAAAGGCATTATTAGAAAGCTCACTGTGTGACAGCTTAATAAATATAGGCAATGAATTAGAAATGAGTAATGTAAAAAATTTCGCCTCGAAAAATAATTTATTGACACTAAACTCAGTGGTGACTTTACTTGTTGAAAAAAATTTACCTGAACTTGAGATTCAATCTTTTTTTCGTAGCCTTCATAATGAATGGGAGAAAGTTATTGAAGAATGCTAAGACGATACATTCTAATTCGTCTTAGCATCCATACTTTTTAAGTTTATTAAATCTTCAAAGCTAATAATTTTTTTCATATACAGTTGGTAGAGCGATAAGTATTGTTTGTCATATAAATCTCCAATTGCTTCCCACGAAGTAATTGGATTCAGGTGGTTTTCTTTTAATAAGTCAAAATTATCTCCTACATTTGTTGTATTAAATACCCCACTAGGAATATAATTTGCACCTGTATAAATATCTTCTCTAATTCCTATTATTAAGACCCTTTTTCTCTTTTGTGGGGCTCCATAATTTGCTGCATTTACCTTTGCACCTTCTGTTTTATAACCCATTTCGTTAAAAAGATCTATTATACTATTGTAAGTTTTTCCGTTATTTATTGTTAATAATCCTTCTACATTTTCCATTAAGATAACTTTTGGTTTAAAGTAATTAACGAATGTGATAAATTCTCTGAAAAGTAAGTTTCTAGGATCATCTATAATTCTTTTACCAGCATGTGAATAACCTTGACATGGAGGTCCTCCACAAATCAAATCGATTTTTTTATTAGTATCAAATATTTTTTGTTTTGTGCTTTCTTCAGATATATCTCCAGTAATAACTTTAGTATTTGGATGATTTACTTTATAAGTTTTACAAGCCATTTCTGAGTTGTCATTGGCTACAGAAATGTTTATTCCTGATTGCTGTAGTCCCAAACTTAGCCCACCTGCGCCTGCAAATAAATCAATGGCGTTATTAATGTCAAACTGTTCCTTAAGATGTTTACCTATATTGTAGGCTAATACAGGGGGGACAGCATTGCCAACTTGCTTCAATATTGAGGTTTTTGAACCTAGAAATATAAAATCATCAGGAAAAGATTGTAAGCGAGCGGCTTCTCTTATTGTAATTACTCTATCTTCATATGGATGAACATAAGTACCGTTTCCTGGTCTATTAAAATAAGTTGATATAGTATAACTTGGTTTATCAGGGTCAATCCTTCCATATAAAGTTGTCCGACCGCCACTATTATAAATATTCATCAAACGTTTAGATTTCTTCATAGTATTGTACGGAATAAATTTCCAATTACCACCCGGAGGAACATTTTTAATCATTTCTAGGTCCAGTTCGCTTAATTTAAAGTGTGTATGGTTAAGAACAGATTTATTATATAGTTCATGAAATAGGGTTAATATATTCAATATAAATTCAGTATTATCTGCAGTTTCTGCTAATTGATTTGCTTCATTTTCATTCACAGCTTGACTGGATCCAATAATAGCTTTTATTTTATTCTTTTGTTCATGGTTTAGAACACTGTTATTTGTTGTTTGAATTCTACTTATAGCTTCATTAATAATTAATTCACTTTCAAAATGTGATAATACTCTTTTTATATAATCAATAGGTTCATTTTCATCTACCAGGATTTTCATTACTTCTTGGATTTCTAAGTTGAATAATCTAAAAACAACATAATCTAAATAAGACCAATCATCTTCTTCATTATTTACAACTTTTTGTACTAACTTATCAATTTCATAAAACTTAGCTTTTTCGATCTCATTCAAATTAATCATTAGGTCATCTAATTCATAATTATTAATATGATTGTTTGTACTAGTTGACTTAAATCTCCAATTCATAATGCTGGAGTTTAGAATGCCTAAAAGAGTATAAAGGGTTATATAATCTGGTTTATTTTCTTTTAATGAAATATAATTACAAGAATTTGCTAAAGAATGATTTTTGGGTACATAACTAAATTTTAATCTATGTTTGGTATTTGAATTTACAATTTGTTGACATGCAATTCTATCCTGATTATCTGCATATAGTTTCCTTGAATTATAATTTTGTTTTATATCTAATATATCAACACTTTCTGTGATTTTCTTTTCATTTAATTTAAAACTGTTTATAGCATTTCCTCTTACCAGAGGAGTTTCATTGTCATTATATGGTTTGAAATAATCTTTAAATTTACTTACATCAAGTTCGCCTCTATAGTTAAGTATATAATCTATATCTTTGATCTTTGTATATTTAGACATTTTCTTCAATATGTTCCATGATTTTCTATCTAATGAAAAAATAAATTGATGTTCTGATAATTCTCTTATGGTGTTTATATCAATTTCAATGGCTTTGTTAGATTTTAATTTATGATTATCGCTGATATCTCGATATAATTTTATTTTATCTGTTTGGCCTTCTTTACTAATAGAAATAATCATAAAACTCTGAGAAACATCTACAAAGAAATTATTATTCTCAGGAATTAGGTATATATGATTTATTTTAAAATTATTTAGAAGCCATTTCCGTAATCTAGTGCATGTTTTGTCTGATAGAGGATTTGAGGGTACTAATAAACCTATTTCAGAATCTTTCTTTGTGTAATTTTTAACTATTTCCTCCATAAATATTTTGTATAAATTCAAGGTGCCTTCTAATGAATAATGTAAATTCTCAAACTTCTTCATTCTGCTTACTATTTTTGTATTTATTTCCTTATGTTTATTATACATATGTTCATTTTCTAAATACTTATCTTTTTCGATTTTAAATAATTTATATGGTGGGTTGGTAAAGACTATATCGAATTTTTCTTTTATATTAAAAGCTTGTTCTATTTTTATTGGTTTTATATCCTCATCTAAATTTCTATATACCAATCCTGTATTACATATGTTGTTTATTCCCCAAATACTATATAAGTTTATTGAATGGAAGTAATAAGTGTATATGCTAAACATAAACTCAAACAATTCCAGTGCTTCATTGTCATTATCTGCAACATAGATATTACTAATAATTTG
Source organism: Alkalibacillus flavidus (assembly GCF_040545925.1). NCBI lineage: Bacteria > Bacillati > Bacillota > Bacilli > Caryophanales > Bacillaceae > Alkalibacillus > Alkalibacillus flavidus. The sequence goes on along the minus strand of NZ_JBEPMX010000007.1, from coordinate 24,236 downwards.
TTTAAAATCTTCTTTGCTTAAATCTCTTAATTCATTGATACTTTGTAAATAAGCAAATATGAATACACCTGTTCCAACACATGGCTCCAATACTTTCTTGTCATAAATATCTTTGTAATTATTGGTCTTATTAATAATATCTCCGGTTATTTTTTTTGCAATATTGAAGTCAGTATAGTATATCCCATTAAATTTTCTTTCATTAAACTTAACACTTTTATTAGTCAAATAATTACTAATGTTAGAATATTCTTTTTGTATTTCATAAATCTGTCCTATTAGCAATATAATCAATATAACTTCATCATCTTTGTTTAAATTATGATCCTTAATATATTGTCGAATTAGCGGTGTGTTAGAATCATGATTGGATTGCTGATTAGTAGTTGAATATACTTTTAAAAGTTCTTTTAATTCATTTATAATTACACTAAATTCATTGGTCTTTCTTGAATAATCGTTTATTAATAGTTTAGAAAGTTCATGTGTGTTATTCATTCACTACTCACCTCGGGCTGGATATTTCAACTCGTATATTATTCGAACGTCTGTTCCATTATATTATAAAAAATTCATAAATTCAATAAATGTACTTATACATTAATAATATAAGGATATTGCATCGGGTATAAAGGTCTAAATTTATTACTAAATAAATAACTTCATATTTATAAACGTGTAACAGAATTTATTAATTGCTTGCTTTTATATGACGAATTGTAATATTAAGTGCAACATCTAAAATAAGCAGCTCATAACAGTTTCGTGTAAAATGTAGATAACCACATCAAACATATACACGGAGGTCCTGTTATGAGCTACCAACATCTTACCACATTTGAGCGAGCACGGATAGAAACAATGATTGATCAAGGGTTATCATTAAGGCAAATTGGCAAGAAATTAAAGAGAGCAGCTTCGACAATTTCACGTGTCTTAAACGTAATGCCATCGGTGATATGTATTACCTTGAACAAGTACGAGATCACTATCAAAAGCGTCGTTTAAACTGTGGTGGACCGGTTAAATGGTCACAAAACCTTGCCGACCGCATTCATGCCAAACTTAGTCGCCCGAACAAGTCGTTTATGGTGAATTAAAAGGCGACATCAGTTTCAAAACGATCTATCGTTGGTTGTATCAAGGGTGGTTACACCTCAAATGCTTCGTCAAAAAGGCAAAAGACAAAAAACTCGCGAAACAAGAGGACGATTTAATATCGGAACATCCATTAAACATCGCCCTAAAGAGGTCCGAAAACGAAAAACATTTGGTCACTGGGAATTAGATAGTGTTGTTTCTAGCCGGGGTCACAGTAAAAGGTGCCTAGCTACCTTTGTCGAACGATAGACAAGGTGGTATATCGCGATTAAAACACCTTATCGGTCCGCGCATTCCATGGAATGCGCCATCCATCAGCCTTATAACCAGTTGCCATACGGTGTTAAAACAGCTACAGTCGCTCACGGGTAAGGAATTTGCGTGTTACCACAATATCGAACGAGAAACGGCTATTCGAGTCTATTTCGCAGACCCCTATGCATCTTGGCAGCGTGGTAGTAATGAAAATGCCAATGGCTTGATAAGTGAGTTTTCCCTAAGAAAACGGATTTAGCTAAGATTGATGATTCAGATTTAGCAAAAGCTCTAGACTTAATCAATCTTAGACCAAGAAAGTGTTTGAACTGGAAATCGACACACGAAGCTTTTCAAGAAGAACTGTTGCACTTAAATTGACAAACTGTCATCATAAGAGCGAAGGTTTAATAAACCTTCGCTCTTTAAATGTGCCCAGCATGGGTGCAATCTATAGGGTGAAAGTCCCGAATCACGAAGGCAGTAGTAGTGATTAGCTTAACGCAAGGGTGTCTGGGGTGACCCAGAATCTGAAGGAAGCGAGCGGCAAACCTCCGATCTGAGGAACACGAATTTCATATAAGGCTAGGTATCATTGGATGAACTTGCATAACAAAGCGAAGTCCTTACTGCCGAAGGTGATACAGAGTAAATGAAGCAGATACCTGGAGGTAAAGATTGTACTCTTACCTGGGGAGGTCTGACGAACACGTTAAGTACACTTGACAACCCATTCTGTGAAGGATGGCTGAATCGTCAGAAGTCAGCATAGGTCATAGTACTACACTAGCTTAAGATAGTGTAGGAAGGACTGAATCTTTAAGAAAGAGCGACACTTATGGAGGCTTGTCTCACCATGATACAGATAACCGTTAAGGCACAGCTGAAGGAGGAAACGGTGAATCCCGTGGGGGACTTCAGAGTGGTGGAGTGAGCAAGGAAGAAATAAGACGTACGCAGGCTCGCGTAGGAAAGGAAGATACCTTTGATTGAAGCGATTCTATCCCGTGACAACTTACTAACCGCACTAAAGCGAGTAGAAAGCAATAAAGGAAGCCATGGTGTAGAAAAAAATGCCCGTACAAACCCTACGGCAACAGATTTACAGCTACTGGCCTATCATCAAAGAAGAACTGAGACAGGGAACCTATAACCCGAACCTTGTCCGTCGAGTCGAAATCCCGAAATCCCGAAATCCGACGGCGGGAAACGGTTATAAGGCATACCAACGGTGATGGATCGCTTCATTCAACAAGCTATTGCCCAAGAGTTAACCAGGGTTTTCGACCCAGGTTTCTCAACATTCAGCTACGGATTCCGTCCAAATAAACAAGGCCATGAAGCCGTTAGACAAGCACAAGCATATATAAAAGATGGGCATAGATGGGTTGTCGATGTTGATTTAGAGAAATTCTTTGACACGGTTAACCATGATAAACTCATGGGAGTTCTAGCGAAGAAAGTTAAAGACAAGACCGTCTTAAAACTCATCAATAAATACCTGAAAGCAGGCGTTATGATTCACGGTGTCTCCACTAAGAGTCAAGTAGGGACACCACAAGGTGGTCCTCTAAGCCCAATTCTAGCCAACATCCTTTTGGATGAATTGGATAAAGAACTTGAAACAAGAGGACACAAATTTGTCCGATATGCGGATGATTTCCAAATCTATGTGAAATCCCGTAAAGCTGGACAAAGAGTGATGACTAACATAACGACTTTCCTTGAAAAGACGATGAAGTTGAAAGTGAATAGAGAGAAATCAGCGGTCGATAGACCATGGAAACGTAAATTTCTAGGATTTAGTTTTACTCTAGAAAAGCAAACACGTACTCGAATTCATAAGGACAGTATCAAACGTTTTAAGTCAAAAGTGAGAGAATTAACTTCGCGGAAATCCTCCATTCCAATGGACAGAAGGATTGAACGACTGAATAAATTTCTCAATGGATGGCTTGGATACTACGCCTTGGCAGATACCAAGAGTATATTTAAAGAACTTGATGAATGGATACGCAGAAGGCTTCGAATGTGCAGGTGGAAAGAATGGAAATTGTCGAAGACAAGAGTGAAGAACCTTAAAGGACTAGGAGTCAATCCGTCAAAAGCATATGAATGGGGCAACACGAGAAAAGGCTATTGGCGAATAGCCCATAGTCCAATCTTACACAAAAGCCTAGGCAACTCATACTGGAGTAACCTAGGCTTAACAAGCTTGTATGGTAGATACCAAACAATACGTCAATCTTAAAGAAACCGCCGTATACGGAACCGTACGTACGGTGGTGTGAGAGGTCGGAGGTTAATCACCTCCTCCTACTCGATTATTGATTAAATAGTAATAGTAATAAACAAATATGGAGTCCTAATAGAGGATTCAATTTTAAGTTTTGATGAGCTGTTGTATTTTACCACCATCAATCTTTGATACTTTTGTTTGTAAACTATTCATTTGCATTACACATCACATCACAAGGTTTTAAGAAATTACAATTAAAGCATTATGTAATAATACTAATTAATGAATCGAAGTGGACTCTATCATTTCTTAACATATTAATTAATTCATCAACTGTATCTGGTAAAATCATTAGTAATTCATCATGCTTAGTCAAATTATCAACTGAAGTGAAATGTGATAGATGATGCAAAATTTTAAGTTGGTTCTGCTCGATACCTAATTGCTTTAACCTTTCGTCTACTCCACCTTCAGCTCCGGGCAGCTTTATAAGTGTATATATTTCTAAAAATCGTCTTATAGCATTTGGTAGAAGAATCAGATTTTCATCGTTTGCATCAAAATCATTATTATAATATTTGTAAATAATGCTGAAAAGGTAAACATACTCCGATCTGTTTCTCTGTAGATGTTTGGGCATATCTTGAATGGTTGAATTATTGTCGTCTATTTTTTTAATAAAAAAATGGTTACTTTTGTTTTTGCCAATTCTTTTTGAATCTTTTAAAAATGAGTAGAAATCAAAATTATGAGTAGAAATAAAAAGTTGTTTAAAACAATTAACATATTCATTAGGATCTTCTGGATTTTCTCCTTGTCGAAAGAAAAATCCATTGATAATAGAGTACACTTGGGCGATATGGTTACTATCTAGACTGGAAATTGGGTCATCTATAAATATGATAGTTTCTTTTAATCTATCCTCTTTGTGAAGACTTTCTAACGAAACTAAAAAATAAGCGAAAGAAATAGCTGTTTTCTCACCTTCACTTAAATTGATGGCAACACTCTCATTTCGTTTAAGTTGGAATTTATCATTAGCGGTTACTTCTATATTAATTTTATTATCATTTAAAAAAAGTGCTATATATTTGTTTAAAATATCTTTTCCTGCCACAACACTCTTTAATTTTCGTTCAAGAACAGCATTCCTCTCAATTAATTTATTTTTTAAACAATTGTACTTTTGGATATATCTACTAGCTCGTTTTTTTTCTTTTTCTTTATTAAAGAAGTCCTCATTAAGCAAGAATTCTTGAACAAAATGTTTTTTTAACCTTTCTTGAGCATAGTGCTGTTCACTGGAAAAGTTACTAACAAAATTATTATGCTCTTTTATAATATTGTTAGTATTAGTTATCCATTCTTCCAACTGTTCTTTATTGGTAAAGTCATATTCTGTGGTTTCAATTGGCTTGAATAATTTTTCTTTTTCTTTTCTATCAAGATCTTCAATAAAAAGCTTGAGTAAGTTTATATAGTTCTGTTTAATATTTTCAAACTGAATTAATTGTTGTTCAAATTGATTTTGAAATTCTTCTGCGAAATCATTTTTACTTTTAGGAATATTTAAATTACTAATTTGTTTAATTTCCTCATTTATATCTTTTCTGCATTTTTCAATACTTTCTCTTAACAATCCAGATTCATTGGAAAAATAGTTGTTCAGCTCATCAAGTCTGGCAGATGTAATCTCATTTCCACAATAAGCACATTCAGTAAGTTCTTCTGCTTCATGAATTTTTTGTCCATGTTTAGCCCATTCATACAATTCTTTATTTTTTTCCAAAATGTCAATGATCTGGTTTTTATTAGGCTCGCGCCTTAACAATTCTTTAACTGATAAATATATTTGGTTTATTTTGTTTGTATCTAGATAAATTTCATCTAATAAGGATTTATTATTTATTGCAATTGAAGTGTCTTTCAATTTATTTACTTTTTCATCTGGTAGTTTATAACATTTACCATTTTCTTTTATTTGATTAATTGTTTGCTTAAAATGTCTTTTATTAAATTCTATTTGATTGTTTAAAATATCTTTTCTTATTCGTTTAGCCTCATAACTGAATTTTGTGTTTTCAAACTCGAAAAATGCGTCAACTATTGGTTGAAAATTTTTTATTCTTTCATCAATTTCATAAATTTTATTAGTATTACTTTTCATTTCATCTCTAACTTTAACATTTTCGCCAACATCAAATTCAATTCCGTTTGCATCTTCGTTAGTATCCCATTTAAGATTTTCTTTTATATATTCTGTATTGAAGACTTGTACTTGTATATGCGACTGGTCAATATTTGAATTTGATATTATGTCATTCTCATTAATTAATACTTTAAATTCTCCATCAGTGTGATTTTCATGTAATTCTTTATTCTTTAATGATGAAAAGATCCTTGATAATGTTGTTTTACCACTATAATTCCAACCATATATAATATTTTTTTCATTGAAATCATTTGCGTTGGTCCAATTAAAGTCTTTGAAAATCCCGAAATTTTTAATTGCATTTATCTTTTTAATCATATATTCAATCACTCCTAATGTTTCAAGTTTATCAAATTGGTTGAAACAATAAGTTTTATTATTAACACTTTCTTATTTTGTGAATAATTTTAGATATCTTAGAATTTCAGTATTAATTCCTACTTCATCATCCAACTCATCATACATCACCGTTTCAAATACTAACCCATGGATAAAGATCGTTAATGTGTTTGCGGCTTCATCGATTGATTCGTCCTCACTTAAGTACCCATTTTCACTCAGCATGGTCACAATCTCTTTCGCAAAGCTGTAGTTGACTTCGCGGGATTTGTTTTTGGCTTCATGGTAGTCGGGGTTCATGGTGGCCATGATGGAGAATTTCATCCAGATATCGTTTTCCATGCGTTCTTCTTCGGTGCTGGCTTGGACGATTTGTTTAATCATGCGGACGGCGTTGTCGAAGACGCTTTCGTCGTTATGGTGTTCGATTTCGTCCATGCGGGCTTTGAACCGACTGTAAATCTCCTCGATTGCATCAATATAAATATCGCCTTGTTTCGGGAAGAAGTGCTGGACAGATCCAAGTGATAGGCCAGCTTCTTTGGCTATTTCTCGTAGTGTTGCTTTCTCGAAGCCAGAGCGGTGTACGATGCGGAACATCGCTTCAATAATATGGTCTTTACGTTCGGTGTGGTCGATTTTTTTCGGCATTGAAAAAACGCTCCTTGCTTTTATAAGTCAGTTGTATTATAATGAATTTAGGTCAGTTGACTTAAATAAAAGGCGGTGATGATATGGAAAATGTAATCCTTCAAGTGTTGTTTGTGTTCTTTGTCAGTATGGTGCCGTTTTTGGAAGTGGCTTTAACCGTCCCAATGGGGATTATCGTTTTTGATTTTTCGCCACTTGTCACGCTCACAATTGCCGTACTCGGGAACGCGGTCAGTGTGCTAATATTCATCTTGTTCGGATCAACCATTAAAGCTGGTTTCCACAAACTGAAACAAAAATGGCGGAAACGTGAAACGACTTCGGCTGCAGTTAATCCTAAGATAAAAGCAACTTTCGAACGTTACGGTGCACTCGGCGTTTGTTTCGTTTCATCACTCTTGTTCAGCAGCCAAGTTGGCGCAAGTACCGTTGCAACATTTGGCATATCTAAACGCAAAATATTCGTCTGGACGAATCTCGGCATGATGACCTTAGCCGTCACTATGGCAACATTATCCGTCTTTGCTGAAGAATTCGTCGTAACCATCGTCAACTTATCATAAATTATAGAAGAAAAGTGGATGGAAAACAATGTTCGCCCATGCGAAAAACGCTCAGAGCGAGTTAATGAGACTCATTTTCTTAGAGAAAATGGCAAAACACGTAAATAAAAAACTAATATCAGTGACCTGATAGGGGGCTATACCTTCTCAGGTCTTTTTTTGTTGAATTTTTTAATTTTCATTGCATTTTTTTAGCAATCTTCATTACAATTATGATGAGATAGAAATCGAGAATGGAAAAATTGGAAAATAAAGTTGTGCAAAAGATTTTTAAAAGGGGGGATTGTAGATGATGGGATTAATGCAAATGGTCGCCGTTTATTTGATGCCAATACTTTGTTTCGCATTCGTTCTAAATACTGTGTTTCTAGCGGAGAAAATCAAAAACGGTGATGAAGATAAGGATAAAAATACATTTTGGGTTGCCATTACATTTACGCTCATTGTGTATTCTTTCGTGAGTCTATTGATCATGTAACACATTAAGCTAACCTAGGGGTATTAGTTGAAGAAACATCGTCATGACTATCATTTAAATCATATTACAAACGAGATACAAAATGCGCCCCATTTGTAATATGATTTTTGGATTGTTCTATGCAAAGATTCAACATGAAATAATCGTTGTAATATAAACTTCTCTCCAAAGTAACGGAACTCTTTAAGAGTGAGGTTTGAGCATTTTTATATTATAAAGTTTTGTCGTCAGGCAGTAAGACGACTTTGCCAAGCTTGCCTGATTCTTTAAAATACTGCTGGGCTTCTTGCGCTTTCTCTAATGGAAACGTTCGATCGATCACGGGTTTGATTTGTCCGTCTGAAATCGCATGAAGCATCCGCTGGTATTCGTCTCTTGTCCCTAAGACAGAACCGTACATCGTGATATGGTTTAAATATAACGTCCGAAAATCGAGGTTCGTCGTCTGACCGCCAGCTGATCCTGATATACAGAACTTTCCGCCTTTCTTAAGCGCTCCGAGCGACGCCGAAAACAGCGGATCCCCCACGACATCTAATACCGAATCAATCGGCCCGCCATTGATATCTATGATGTCATCGACCAGTTGATCGGATTGATAAGACAGGACGTGTGTTGCCCCCAATCGCTTCATCTCATCGGCTAAATCTAAATCTCGTACGATCGCTATCACGTTAGCTGAGAAGACGTTTGCGGCAATTTGGACGTTTAGAGAGCCAACGCCACCATTAGCACCTGTCACCATAATCGTTTCCCCAGGTTGAATGTCGAGTTGTTCGTTCATATGCCACGCCGTTAAACCACTGACTGTAAAGACCGCGTTTTCCGTATAGTCAGGGAGTGGCATGTCAAAACATAACTCAGCTGGCCAGACGACGTATTCTGCATACCCACCATCATACTCTGAGCCGATGAATGCCATATCGTCGGCGATATGTTCAGTTCCATCACTCCCACTTGATGTAAACGGGAAGAGGACGACATCGTTACCCATCATGGACGGGTCGACTGAATTGCCCACATCGACGATGGTTCCCGCAATATCAGACCCTGGAACTCGAGGGAATTGCACGCCTTCTGGTCACCACCCCGATGCTGAACCAGTCCCGTAAGCCCCTTCACGCATCCAAATTTCTGTATTATTGATCGCACAGGCCTTCACTTGCACTAACACCTCATGTGCTTTCGGTGACGGCACATCTTTCGTGACGGTTTGTAATTGATCGATGCCGCCATATCCTGTCACTTGTACTGCTCGCATCCCTTAACGCCTCCTTACACACTTATGTCACGTTTATTATTAATGACTAGAAGCGAATTATGTGTGAAAGGGAGAGGTTATTCTGAATTGAACCATTTGCTAAGGATTTCTTTTTTTATTTTACTCATATATTTTTTATCCAAAAATATGGTAAACTGTAGTTAATTGACTGAATTTTGGAATATAAATGAAATATATAGAGAAAAAAGGTGGTAAAAGATGGTCATATTATGGATTCAATATGCCTTACTGCTGGCAGGGATCATCGTTAGTTGCGTTAGGGCTATGGGAATTCCGAGAAGGCAGTAGTAAAAAACGCTTCTTAACGTATACGATTCTCGGTGCGTTCATAATGATATTGAGTCAGTCATTGGTTAGTTTCATTGGGGTACTGGGGATATTCCGTTAATTGATGTAGGTGAGGAGGATTACTATGACACGTCTGATGACAAACCGATTTAAAAATTACACACTTATTATTTTAGCCGTATTAGTTGTTATTGGTGGGATTATCATTTATCAAGATGCAAGTGAAGACCAGAGGCAATATGAGTTGTTTTTGAATCATTTTTATCATGATTTGGATATGACAATCGCGTCGATTGAGTCGCTTTTGGACAGATATGATGAATCAGAAGGTGAAATCGATAGATTGGATGACCGCTTGTCTGTTATAAATACACGCTTAGAGAAAGCTGGAACGAGGCTCGATTCTGGAGATCTATTTCTTGATTCGAGCATTCGGGATGCGCCTCGTTTTTTTTACCACCGCGAGGTCTATCGTATGGGGGCAGATGGGGAGTTACGACGTGATGAGGTCGATCAACTGCAAGCACTTCTCGATGAATTGAAAACCCTCGCTGATGGAATGTATTCCGAAGAAAGAGGCCAAGAGGATCCGGATTTAGCCGTCGATCAATTCAATGAGTTGATTCGGCAATTGACGAGAAATGATGAAGCCGGCTGATGTCATGTAGTCGTTTCCTAGTCTAAACATGAAATTGAGCTAAAACTTTGTGTGATGTTTAACTAAATGAGGTATTTCATGAAGAAATATTGGAAAGCAATTGAAAACTATTTCGAAGATGTTGATAAAAGGATGGATAATAACTTAACGCTTGCCGGAGCACTTTTGGTGTTTGCCGGTCCAGCTATATTTGATCAATCATTTTATGACGCAATGATTCTCGTGACATTAGTTCTTTTAATAAGGTTAGGTTGGGACCTAATTAACCCAAATTCAAGAGAACAAAAGCGGTATAGACAAACGATAAGTATCGCGGTGGACTTGGGGTCTTACATATTTATTTTATGGATAATTTTTAAAATATTGTTTCCTTATCCATGATAGACAGAAGGAGTGGTTATGCATAATGGATATTTATTCTTGGCTATTACTCATACCGCTAATTCTTATAATAACCTTAGTGTTCGTTAAAAAAACAACGAACAAAAACATCCCTTATGATTTATTAGCTTATATTGTTCTTTCTTCAATGGGAATTGGTTGGTTTATAATTGGCTTTTGGAATGAGGGGTTATCTTTCCTGGGCCCCATACGAGCTATTGTATTGTTTGGTTTAATACCTTATATTCTATATTCAGCTATTTCGGATTATAAAAAAGATAAAAAGACTTCCTGAACGATATTGCTGTGCTTTTTAGTCATCAATTGAGTCACTCACTTATACGAGGAGGATCAAATGTCTATAAAAACTATTTCAAATGTTTATAACCTATTATTGTCGTTAGGTGCTTTTTATTTAGGTGTAACAATGCTTTCAGGAGAAGGCGTTTTTGAGACATTTCCACCAGAATGGGTTGGAAGAATGCCATTTAATAGTTGGGAAAGTTTAGCTTTCTCGGGCATGATTATTTTTGGGATTGGAAATGCAGTGATAGCTTTTTATGGCTTTATAAAGAAAGATCATAAACTTTTCATATTAACATTCATTTGGGGACTATTACTTTTCTTATCTGCCATCATGCCCATTATGTTAATAGGAGAATGGTATTTACCAGCTCTCCAAATATGGTTATTAAGTTTAATGCAACTCATCCTTGGTTTTATTGGCATAGTGTCTAAGAAATTTAATAAAAAGAAACAGTTGAAATACTAGCCCACTAGAACAACACTTAATCGAATTAAAAGGGAGACCAGCCAATGAAACAGGGGATTATTTTTGATATGGACGGGACATTGTTTCAAACAGATCAGATTCTAGAAGGGGCGCTTGAGGATACCTTTGACCACTTACGTTCACTGGGCAAATGGGAAGGTGTAACACCTCTTGAGGAATACCGAAAGATTATGGGCGTGCCTCTGCCAGTGGTGTGGGAAACATTATTACCCGAGCACTCAGAAACCGACAGAGCAATAGTTGATACGTATTTTTTAGAAAGATTGATTGAGCAAATTAATCAAGGAAAAGGCGCTTTATATCCTCACGTCAAAGCAACTTTTCAAAATTTGAAGGCTAAAGGTTACGACCTATTCATTGCGAGTAATGGTTTAGTCGATTATTTAAATGCGATTGTGCGATATTATCAATTAGATCGATGGGTGACAGAAACCTTTAGTATTCAACAAATCGATTCGGATGATAAAGCGGATTTAGTTCGAACTATTTTAGATCAATACGCTATCACAGATGGTGCTGTTGTGGGTGATCGTTCATCGGACATTCGCGCTGCGGAAGAAAATGGGCTAACTGCGATTGGCTGCCAGTTTGACTTTATATACCTCATATTTTAAGTCTAGGCGAGGTCAATATATCTGACGTTGAGGTTATAAAGTGGAGTGAATAGCCGTGAATGCGTGTGATAAATTTTATAGAACATTTCATAAGTAATGGAGGCAAACGTTGTGTTAAGTAAAAATAGTTTTGATTTATGGGCAGATGATTATGACAAAACGGTCCAAGTGAGCGAAGAAAATAATCAGTACCCTTTTGCAGGATATAAACAAATATTAAATACCATTTTTAATGTAGTCATGAAAAAGCAAGAATCGAATGTTTTAGATATAGGGTTTGGAACAGGGGTGTTAACTCACAAATTATATGATCATGGGCACCAAATCGATGGGGTGGATTTTTCAACGAAAATGCAGGAGATCGCACAATCTAAGATGCCCAATGCTAATTTAATTGAGTGGGATATCACGAATGGTTTGCCTCCTGAGGTCGTGGAGAAAACATATGATTTCATTGTAAGCACGTATACATTACATCATTTAACGGATGAAGAGAAAATCCCTTTTATCGAACAGCTCGTATCCCTTCTTGAAGAAGATGGCCAACTGCTCATAGGTGATATTGCTTTTGAAACGCGACAGGAACTGAATGCTTGTCGTTTGGAAAACCTAGATGTCTGGGACGAGGATGAGTTTTATCTGGTTTATGATGAAATTAAGTCATCATTATCCAACGCGCTTAATTGTGAATTCTACCCGATTTCACATTGTGGCGGTGTAATCGTTATTTCGAAGTAGCGTTAATCTGCATCAGAAACGAGGAGGGTATAAGTTTGAAGATAAGACTCGCAGAACCCATGGATATCAAACAACTAATTAAGATGCGCTGGGATTTTACGATAGAGGATGACGAAAGAAAAAGCAGCGAATCATTCGACGAGTTCGCAGTTGAATGTGAGTCATTTCTAGAGCAGGCGATGATGAGTAGCCGGTGGTTTATTTGGGTGGCTGAGGATGGGGGTAACATCGTGTCGCATAGTTACTTAGAGTTAGTACACAAGGTGCCACGTCCTGGTAGAGTGACTAAACCATTTGCATTTATGACGAATGTCTATACGCGTCCAGACTATCGCAATCAAGGTGTTGGGAGTCAATTACTCAAAACCATTAATCAGTGGGTTGAAGATAATCAATATGAGTTTGTCATTGTGTGGCCAAGTGATGAGTCGATTAATTATTACAAGAAGAACGGCTATGTTCATTGTAACGAGCCTATGGAGTTTGTATATAAGAATAACTAGAAAAATGGGGAATCGTAAAAACTCCTAGTGCAATAACAAGGTGTTACTTTTTATCACTATCTTAATGAGTAATGATTGATTAGATTGGCAGCGTAAACGTATGAATAAGGAACGTTAAAATCGATAGGCAAATCGATCGTCGACCTATATATAACCTTATTAATGGGGCCTGCTCTGATTTATTCAGGTTATTTATTAATTGAAAAACACGGATGGGATTTTTGGTTTATTGCATCAATTATTATGGGCATAGTTGCGATTTGTTTTGGTATAAACCAAATAAGAAAAGATATTAAGAAGTTAAAAGAAGGAGAGATAACATGAAAGCACTATTAGTCATCGACGTACAAAATGGCATTGTTAACGCTGGAGATTTTGAAGAAGAAATATCGCTGATGGAACAGGTGATTAAGGATTTTAAAATCAAAGAATTGCCAGTTATTTTCATGAAGCACTTGGATGAAGCTGAAGAAAACCCGTTACACAAAGATTCAGAAGGCTCTGACTTGCATCCATCATTAAAGGATTATGCTGATATTGTCATTGAAAAGAAAACGCCTAATTCTTTCTATGAAACAGACCTGCAAAGTCAATTAGACAGTTTAGAAGTGGACCACTTGTTCATTACTGGTTTTAATACGGAGTTCTGTTGCATGTTCACGGCTATAACAGGTTTTGATCGAGGCTATAAGGTGACGTTTATTGAAGACGCAACTGGAACTGTCAATACAGATGAAACGTATGAAATGCCAGAGTTAGATATAAGAGATTTTGTCGGAACTGTCTTGCATTGGTCTAACGTCATTGAAGTAGTCGACGTTGATGAATATGGTGAGTACTACGATTCCGAAGTAAACGAATAATAGGTGGGATCATATGTCACGTTCTATGAGTCGTAATTGTGAAGAATCGAACCTCCTCATTAAAAAGGAGAGATAACAGTGGATGAAGGACTTACTCGCGGCGAAAAAGTCATTCAAGTGACCTATGGTGTGACGGTGACGGTCATGATGTTGTTGGGTGTGGGGTATTTGCTTGGTGATGACAGTCATGGATCTGATATTTATGGTATCTTTTGGATTACAGGTGCAGTATTGGTTATGAGTGCTTATGATTTTTATAAAGATCTTAAAGCAGGTAAGAAAGGCTGGCTGGCAATTGACATATTAATTATGGTTTTAGCTATTATTTTAATAGTAAGGATTGTTAATTCGATGTAGTTTATAGCTACGATCATTTAAAGTGGTAAGTTTCTGGTGGTAGGGGGGAGAAGTCGTGAAAATCAGAGAAGCGGAAACTTTCACATCAATTGGCCACTTCTTATACCAACTGTTGTCGTTACTGTTTTGGTCTTCATACCAAATTTTTATTGGCTAGGATGGTTTGGACAAACGCAAGACTTCTTCCCAAATGTATTTTTTATTATGGAATTGAATATTGTTTTATCTGTTTTCGCAGGGACTATGTTAGTTCGTTCGATTGTGAAGAAATAAATGGAAATATTAGCGGGGAATTTGTGAAAGAGAAGTCTATTAATCTGGCATAGTGTTGAGTTCTAAAAGGAGGGTTAACAATGGATGAAGGACTTACCCGTAGTGAAAAAAAGATTCAGGTAAGCTATGGTGTGACGGTGACGGTCATGATGTTGTTGGCTGTGGGGTATTTGTTTGGTGATGACACTGCTGAATCAAATACGTATGGTTTTTTATGGTTGGTTGGTGCATTGCTAGTGAGAAGCGGCTATGATTTACGTAAGAATGTGAAGGAAGGCCAAAAGGGTTGGATGGTATTTGACATACTATTTATGATCCTTGCGATAAGTGTGATGGGGTGGATTGTGTTTACCTTGAATTAATTCAGTGATTTCATAGCAGCTTTGATCATAGGAGGATTGGATGAATGGGATTGATTTATATGACTATTTTTTGCAAGTAATCGTCATGACGTTTGCTATTGGACTTGTTTTAATGAGCGTATTTAGTGCACTCGTTAGTAAATGGTTCGGTGTGGAAAGAAAAAGTATATTTTCTATCAACTATGTGACTGATCAACATAAAAAGATCGATCGAGTGATAAGAGGGATTGTGTTAATCGGTTTAGTCACCGGCTACACCATAAATGTTAACGCAGCGACTTGGTATTGGTTTTTACAACCTTGGTTTCTACTGATGTTTTATATTTTTCCTTCTTTCATCGTGACAATCGTTATGGAACGAAAATATGCAACGAACCCTAATGCCTATAAAGTGACACTCAGTGAGATGGGGTTTTTGATTGCCTTAATGCTGTCGTTATATTTGATTTACATATGGGTGATTGGGTAGTTTTGAGTTCAGATATTGAAGGAGAGAGGTCACATGATGAAATTTTTGTTGAAGATGTTCTTATTGATTGGTGTATTGTACCTGATTAGTTTTGGTGTTGATACTTTATTAAACTTCGGTTTTGTGAATAGCGTTTTTGTCATTGGCTTTCTTGCCTGTTTCTTCACTTATGGGGGCAGAGCCTCATCATTAGGGGATGGGGCTGCATCAGTTGCTAGTATGGGGCAACATGTTCCGAAGTCAAAAGTGAATCAATACGTTAGTTCACTAAGCCCATATTTTGTTGGATCTGTTTTAACATTTTTGTCTGCGTTTGGGCTTTTATTTGTATAAATAGAGGTGTTTCGACATGAAAGAATTCGAACTGAGCTTTAATAACAAATATGTTAAAGCGTTTATCATCTGGTTAGTGCCACTATTATTGTTATCAGCTGTCCTTATTATTTTGTTACCAACAACCATTCAAGTTGGTTCTAACGCATTTTTTTGGAGCTGGGTGATGTTTGATAGGCGGAAATAGAGGCTTTGGGTGTAAGGGTGACGTATGTTAGCAAAATACAATTTTTCTGTTGGCGTTGTGAAGGGGGGCATGATTGTAGACAATGGTTTTCACATACAAATTAAGAATATTCAAAGCTACTACAAAACCACTTGAAGTTTATTCAGGTCAGAAAATGTTTTGTGAATTTCATGGTTTTTATCATAATAAATGGTCGAGATTATTAGATTACATCTTAAGAAAAACATCTTATATTAATTACAAATTAAAAGATCTTGATGGAAATGATCAAATGATAATAGAAGATAAAACGGGTTTAGGTAAGAGGAAACTAGAAGTAACATGTTACGAAAATGGCGTGAAGCAAAATTCATTTTGGATGGAAGATGCTAGTCCAACTAAGCTGGGTGAGGACGTTGAATTCAACTATAATGGCGATACATATTATATCAAAAGAGAACCTTTCAACCCCGCGTACTTAATTCTCAATGGGAGTAGTATAGCTGAGTATAAACTTAATTATAAAAGACAAATTACTATCACAATATTGGATCCGAAATATTATGCAAAAAGTTTTTTTGTGATAGGTGTGTTTCATGCTTATTTTTATGGAATTGATTAGCAGTTTTAGGTCGTAAGTTCTCTTAATGAAGAAAGGGGCAATAAGGTGCAAGAAAAAGTTAACGTTTGGTCATTTATTTTATCAGTTAGTTGTCTGTTACTGTATTTAGCCGTTGCATTCTCAGGTTGGTTCAGTAAATCGGTATTTGGTGTTCATCCTTTAGCGATCGTGTTATGTCTAACGTTATTCACTTTTTGGTTTGGCCTGTTAGGTTTCTCGGGTGTTAGGAACTGGAAAGCCATGGTGAGAAGTGTATCGACTCTCGCGATTACATTGGGTTTATCAGCTTTTCTGATTTATGTTTTACTATTTGGAAGCTTACTTGATTAACGAAATGGATTAAGTTTGATAAAGGGGATACGATGTTGTTTAATCAAAAAAATTCTTTAATTTTGAGTGTTATTTTATTTATTGTTGGTATCTTGAACTTTTTGCTGAGCCCTAATGTGATTGGCCCAGGATTACTTTGGATCATCATAACAGGAACACTAATGGTTGGTGCCATTGTGCTATTCTTGCGTTTTTTAAAGTTGACTTATGGCTTTAGTACAGCCTACTTGATAGCCTTTTTCTTCTTAATGGCCGTTTCATTATTTTTATTATTACTCTTTATTCTATGGCTATTACTGATGACGAATATGAACTAGAAAGTGCTGGTTTTTCGTTTGTGCTATTAGGTGGTGTAACGAGGATGTTCGGTGGTGTTAAAAAAAGTAATTATTTACAATGATATCGCCGTAAATAGTCAGTTTTTCGCCGTAAATCGAATGAATTTCGCCGAATGTTTGCGAAAAAACGCCGTATAATGGAAAAATATCGCCGTATCAGAAGGGAAATTCGCCGTATCTAAGTTAGGAAGAGAGGGATTTTAAGAGATATAGATACTGAACTATCAGGTATTAAACATAAGTTGTTTGAATTAGAGCATAAGAAATAGACTATATAGCTAATATTGCAAACGGAGGCGTACATATGATCCAATATCCATTTTTAGAAAAAGGTATGACGGTTGGCGTGACGGCACCATCTTCAGGAGTGCCGAGTGAATTGCAAGGGTTGCTTCACTCAGCTTTCAAGCGTATGGAAGAAAAGGGGTATAGCATTCAATCGGGTGAGACGCCTTGGACTCAAGATAAGGCAAAATCTGCCCCTGCTAAGAAACGGGCGGAAGAATTTAATGCGATGATGCTTGATGACGATGTCGACCTTATTATTCCGCCGTGGGGTGGGGAATTGCTTGCTGAGACGTTAGAGTATATCGATTTTAACCGTATCCAGAACAAATGGATCTTAGGCTATTCTGATATTAGTCTGTTATTGTTAGCTATAACGCTAAACACAGGTATCGCAACGGCTCACGGAACAAATCTAGTTGATTTACGAGGGGATTATTCTGACGAGACGACGGCTATGTGGGAATCTGTTTTGTCTACCAAAAAAGGTGATTCTGTTCTCCAGCATTCATCGGAAAAATATCAACAAGAATGGGATTTTGAAAATCCGACGCCACATATTTTCAATTTGTCAGAGGACACTTACTGGAAAACAACGACTAACGACGATGTCAACGTTCAAGGGCGACTGCTAGGTGGATGCGTTGATACGATTAGACATTTAATCGGGACGCCATATGGAGATGTGAAGCAGTTTAAAGATCAACATATTCCGGGAGACCCAGTTATTTGGTTCTTCGAAAATTGTGAGTTATCGACCCCGGACCTGCGTCGGACGTTGGTACAGATGAAATTAGCTGGCTGGTTTGATGATTGTCAGGCTATCATGTTTGGCAGAAGTGCAGCGAATACACCTGTCACCAATTATACCGTTGAAGATATTTACCAAGAGCTTGCTGATGAGCTGCAAATTCCGATTATTTACGATATTGATTGTGGCCATCTACCACCACAAATCACATTGGTTAATGGGGCATATGCTGAAATCGATGTTCGTGATGGGGAAGGTCGAGTGTTACAGACGTTTAAATCATGATAAATGTTTAGATTTACGGAAAAGGGCGGTTTGATAGATTGGCCAGGATGTATAAGATAATCATATTAATTGTCATTGCAGTCATACTGTTAATTTTATGTACTTGGTACTTATTCACGTACAGACCAATACCGAATATTGAGATCAATCAAATTAATAGTGGTTCTGTTTATAATTATGAAAAGGAAACCTCAAAGAAGATAACGAAAGCGCAGTCGCGACGAATTGCAGAACAGATTTCAAAAGAGATTCCTAAAAGACCATCTACTTCTTATTGGAATTACTTTGAATATCGGACCTCGAATAACTATACCCATCAGTTAGAACTACTTGATCAAGATGGGGACTTAATTTATCGTTACCAAATTAATTTAGAAGAGGAAGCGCGGTTTGCTGTTTTGGAAGAAGGGGATGTTAATTTTTGGGAAGAGAACCCTTTTCCGTTAACTGATTTTAGATTTAAAGAGATTTTAGACACAAACTGATCTTATTATGTGTTTCTTAAAAATGAATTGAACATGACTGTGCCTCGAGAGAGAAAGGAGTTATCCCTATGAATGGTAAAATGGCTTACCTTATATTCTATTGGCTTTTGTATATCGGCGGATTGGCTTCCTATTATTACGTTTTTATTGATTATGGATTTGGGGTTACTGTGATGGTAACGTTTGTTTGCGGTCTGGGAACAATTTTGATTGCCAATGCCCTTGAGAATCGGCTGTTAATTGTATTGGGTGTTTTGTTGAGTTTGAGTTCGCTTATTTTTATTGGAGTATATACATTGATATAAATAATTTAACAGCATTATCAATGTATCGAGTTAACTTTGAAGGTCTCATAAGTACGGTAATACTTGATATGAGACTGATTGCCGTATGAATTGACGGTACAAACTAACAAACATTTTAAAACAGTATTAAGCAAATATAGCTATAAATATGATTCCTGCAAACCCTTTTCAGATTATACTCATCTCCTTATTCATCGCTGAATGTCTATTTTCAAATTTAAAACTATTAAAAGATGGCTACATACAGCATTTATACCATTTCAAAAAGTAACAATGCATTATGACCTCAATCTATATGTTTATTCAAAAGTAACTGTAAAGCTAGTATAATAGAGATAGGCAACCGAAAACGGAGCAAGGTAGTGGGTTGAACCTCTAAGCGCTTTTCTAAGGCGCAGGAAGGGGGGTACCTATGGGAGTTTATATGTTAGTGGGATTAGTCTTTGTGCTAATCACCATAAACATTGATGCTCACATTATCATTTTTCCTTTGATGATCATCAAAGGGGATGGTAAAGAAAAACTACCTTGCTCGGCCAAGCAAGGTAGTCAGAACGAAAACACCAAAGATTAATCACAACCTACGCCTTGTGACGTTTCGGTTGCTCAGCAGGATGTTCGCAGCATCCTGCTTTTTTAGTTTATGCATATCTAAATTGTTGTATGCATGTTTACTTATCTAATTAAAATATACTGTTTCTATGGTTCATTGTCAATATATAAGGAAAGAACACTTTGATAATGAGTCGATGATGATATTCGGCTTGCTGTGCTGAGGAATAGCATTTAAGTAGGGAATTTTTATAACTAGTACTTTAAGAAGTGAAATGTTTTAAAAAACTGTTTAAAGCAAGTCGCTATTAGAGGTAAAAAACATTAAACAGCTATGTAAAATTACTTCTAGTGATCTCAGTCACTCCAAAGGATTAGATGGGCTTAGTATGTCATTCGCGACATTTAAAGCTTGCGCCTTGTTACTGGCTGGTGCTGCGATTATCATACCATCTTCCCCGTTCCAACCATTATCTTCAGAGAATTTCTTAATGACTATCTCCTCGAATTCACCATTTTGATGTAACTCTCCGTACTGAATAATATTATAACTCCGCCCTTGTTGTTCACTATAAACAAGTAGACCTCCCAATGATTCTTCTAACTCTAGCGTCACTGTATCTTCTACCGCATTATGAGATGGGATTTGCTTACCATCAATAGTTAATGAACCTGCAAATTGTTTGTTAGTAAAAATGGACCCCTGTAACTCCCCTTTTATCTCAATCGTCACTTTTTCACCATTTGCTTCGTTGCTTCCTAATTGATAAACATAGCCTTCATATTGAGTGTCGATCGCTGTAGGTGTCAATATAACAAACATGAAATATATAATCCCGACTATAAGTAAAAATAAAAACATATTTTTGACAAGTCTCATTCTGTTTACACCTTCTTTTAATGCTTATGTACGTCTTTTGAAACAATTGACATGTTGCAAACGATGCTGAATTCAACAGTTTTCTACAAATAATAATCAACAGATTTCCACAAATAAGATTCAACAGGTCACTTAAAATAAATGTGCTAGTGTTTAGTTGTTTCTTTTGATGAGTGTTTCAATCTCATCTTTATAAATATTAGCGAATTCATCATTTATTTCTATTTGATCTAGGATAGGCGTTTCGTTGTTAGTCCATTTATAAAGAACAGTATACGTACGATGTTGCTCAATTAAGTTCCACATATTCTCTGATTTCACTTGTACCTTTACTGGATTTGGTTCATCCACTAAACCAATAAATATATAATAATTGTTATTATCTTCGTCTTTTTCCTTATCTAACACAACTGCTCCAGCTAATCCTCTTGAGTTCAATTGATCGTTGCTTAAATTTGTTAAGCCAACGTATTCAGCAAAGATAATTGATGAGACTATCAGAATTAAAGAAAGATATATTAATTTTCTTTTAGTAGACATTTAAAACGACTTCCTTTCAAAATATATTCATCTTAAGAACGTTTAAACGGTTTGACGGGGCGGTTATTTGTTTCATAATGAGTTGCATTGAAAGATCGGGTTTGAATACTTTAATGCCTCCATGTCAATTTAAACAGTGCTGCTTCACATCACATAAGTATACCCACAACTAGAAAAAACACAGAAATGCCAATCATGGAGTAGCCATAGAAACGATGATTGTCTTTTAGAAAGCTGAATCCAAAACCTAAGACCATTGCCCCCAAGGCGAAGTACATAAATTCTTCTGATAAATGTTCTGAACTGTTCCATGCAATGAGTGCTAATATAGCTATAATAATGATTCCACCTAGTGCTTTCCACATATTATTCACGTCCTTATTCCGTATTGGATGTTCGTTTGTTCGGTTTTGATGAAATACGGGTGATTTTATCTTGGCTTTTCAAACTCTTATCGATTATGTAATGTATTGTTTCATTCGGCTGTGAGCATTGATATAACGTGATGTAAACTAGAATGTAAGTTGTTTAGATTAACGAGTTAAAGGATAATGTATATTAAAGAGTCTCATCAAAAAGGTTGGTGTATTAAAATGGAAATTAATAAGTCTGAGCAACGTAAAGACGAATTTAATGAGATCAAAACAATCATAGACTGGGGTGATGGTCTAGTGGTATGCATTCCCCATGACATTGCATATCAACACGGTCTAATAAATGGTTCAAAGGTATCGATAAAATCCACTAATACAGGGATTGTCATAGAGCCAGTGAACCAGGATTTGTCACTGAATGATATGTTAAATCAGATTAATGATTTTAATCGCCACAACGAAATTGAACTTGGTAATGAAGGAAAAGAAATATTATAAACACGGGAACTCCATGTGAAGGAGACCTCAAAAAAGTTAAAACTCACAGATTATTGCCCTATGATTCTATTGGAGTTCATCGATAATAACTTTAATTTGATTTACTGTTTCTTTGGAGCTTTTACCCGCAGTAATTTCATTGTAATCAAGCTCTTCTGTGAATTGATCCATGGTATTTGATAATTCGGTTAGGTCACTTATATCTCGTGAGTTAAAATCATCTTGGTATAATTTATACAAAGTTTGGTTCACGACAGATAGTCCATCTTCGTTAAATTGAAATATAGAATGATGAGGGGTTAGACTTTCGCCTATACTACCATTGGCGACTAAATGAGAAGCTAAATGGTATTGTTCACTCGCTTGTTTTAAGCTTGAATAAAATGCATCAGTATCGCCAGAATCATAATAGCTCTTAGCCTTTGTTAAGTTATGACTAATACTATGTTGACTTTGGATATACTCGCGTAAAACTGAATTTTGAATTTCCTTATTCTCTTGGTATTCCAAAAAGAAAAAGATTCCGACGATCAAGTTTGTGACGAGTAAGATTAATGTGGCTTTTTTATACATTTGAATGATGTAACACCTCTACTAGTTGTATAGCAAATTTAATCAACTGTATTGTTGGAATTATAATGAATATATTTCCAAAACATTTATCACCAATATAAAAACCAAGAATTATTGGTGTCAAACAGTAACTTGATTTGGGCCTGGTGTAACGATTAAATAGAAGTCATTTTAATGTATTATTGATAATTACTTTTGAATTTAGTTGCTAGGAAAGAAATGCCAGAACCTAGCATGATGCACAAAATGACTGTCAGTAAAAAGGTGTAATGGTTAAAGTATATACTATTGGTGAATTGGTTTAATCCTTGGATATATGCTTCGTTGCTAGACTTCTCTAGTGCATTGATTACAGCACTTGCTTTTGTTCGAATAAGGAAATACAGTATCCCTCCAGCGAGCAAACTACATACTAAGATTGCTGCATTTAAGATATTGCTTTTCTTTTGTAAAAGGAATCTTGCTGTGATATCTGTTGTTAAATAATAAAAGATAAATATGACTGGCCACAACATAAATAATAATATTAAAAAGGGATTTCGATTCCCGTGTGAGCTGGATGGATCGGCAGTACCTATCTCCATTATCATAAAAATCACGTATGATATTAACAAACTGATAATCCAAACACCATATTTCCACTTCTTAATCATACTTTTTTCCTTTCCGCTCGTTAACTAAATTATTCCAAAATCATTTAGACATTTAGCCTTTTGACAATATATCTATCACTTCTACATATTTACTATACTTTTTCTTAGAAAAGATTAATTGTGGTTCCTGTTGAATATTCTGCAATTCCTCTTTATTGATATCGTTTGGATGAATCATGACTTTAAGAGTCATACCACCATAATTATCATTACTATCTAAATCAATTTTTTCGTAAATTTCTTTATTAGATAATCGATAGACTCTTTTATTATTTTCTATATTATAGCGTGATACATAAAATTCATTTTCGAAGGTAAGATCTATGTAGTATTGATTGTTTTCAGTAAACTTATCGTTAATCGTTAAATCGGCTATGGAAATGTTCGCAGTAAATGTTTGATTCGTCTTGTTTAAAGGGTTTCCTGTAAATAAAATAACCGAAAGAAAACATAATGCCACTAAACAATAGAATAAAACTAATCTTTTTTGCATCATCATTCACCCTCTCACTCTAATCGTATCACTAGAAATTTATAAAAACATCATTTGAACAGATTGAAGAATTCCATAGTTTGATGGACAGACAGTCGGATATTCCATGGAATGATAAACCTAATAACGTTGAACATTGGATGACTGAGTTAAAGGAGATTAATACACGATTAGGAGAGCTACAGGAACAACGATGATATAAATTCAGCTCGTTTTTATAGATGCTTGATCTGCTCGTTTTTATAGATGCTTGATAGGTTGTAAGCGTCAAGTAAAAATGAACACTTTTTGCTAATTAATTCTGAACACTTTCTTCCTGAAATATGGAAGTTCGATTCTTCATTCGATGACTAT
>NZ_JBEPMX010000006.1:0-154936 GCF_040545925.1 Alkalibacillus flavidus | reverse complement strand
GATGCTAAATCTATCATACTACAGAGAGTTATTTTTGATTGAAAAGTGTTCATTTTTATCGAGCAAAAACTGTCTACTTTAGTTTAGCGTTTACATAGGTAGAGGTTTGGGCTATTATTTAGTTGTTATGACTTTTCAACTCAAATGACTCTTCATGGTCATTCCATTCGACATTGACTTCAATCGTTGCGTTTTCGTTTATCTTTGAAATCCCTTTATCGTGACCACTAAGTGAAAATGTTAGATCTTGCGGTGGTCTATCAAATTCACGGCCTATACTACGCCCGAAGCGTCCTGTATCAAAAGAAAACGATAATTGGTTTAAAGGGCGGATGTCTTCTACTGCCCCTCTATATACGAGTTGCAATTCATACTCTGCATCATTAGATTGTTGTTCGACTCCATCTTCATCAGTGATAATTTCTGCTCCTTCATACGTCAATTCAGCTATCCAATGACTACTTTCGCCAGTGTATGTATGTTCGTAGTTTGTCACTTCTTTCGGTTCAGTCTCGTCTTCATTCGAACATCCTGTGATGAGGGTTGCTGTAATTATAATTGATGTTATCAAGCCATTTTTCATGATATCACCTCTTTAGTTTATAAAATTGAGATTTACATTCAAGTCCGAACCATAAGAGTAATGATGGAAGGAAGATCACAAGCAACGGATAATTAGGGCCATGCCACCCTAAAATATATAGAAACGGGAATTTAAAAACAATGACGATGCCATCCATTAAAGATTGGAAACCAGTTTGGTCAACTTTATTGTACATATATAGTACCCCGTTAAAAATAAGGATTACTGAAACAGATAGTAGATTGTCATACCAAGTATGTTGGTTGGTTAATAAAAAGCCGACTGCAAAATGTAACAGTACCATAAGGATAAATGTTATCAGGACAGCTTCATTTCTAGCGCTATTCCAATTGGCGCCAATGATACCTGTTCCTAACAGTACTAAACAGACGTGATAAATGAACGGTTTCAAATTTATTTTGAGTAAGTTGGAAATCTTCAATTGTCATGACAACTCCTTATGATGCGGTTTGGCGAGTGATATTAGCAAATCAAACATCTTGGTTTTTGTTATGATCCAACTTCCGAATGATAATGACAACTTCAAGTATAGCTATACCTGCAAGGATTAAATGACCCCTATTGCCCAGTGATAAATCTGAACTACTGCTACCTAATATAATAAAAGCAAATAAAATCAATAGTAACACTTTAATAATATAAAGGAATTGATCTAACGGTTTCATCGTATCCCCCTTTTATTTATGAATTATTATACTAATAAATCGTCCTATTGAATAGATTGTAAGCGATTTTTTATCCTATTTTTACCATAGGTGTGTATTACTATGATATGATGAGTGTAAATGTATGAATATTTGGATAATACCTTTTCTGGAGAACAATAGGATATTGAAGTGTGGTTTAACTCATGACGTTGATGTATGGTTGGAAAGTCAAAGAAAAGGCTGCGTGTTGAAAATTTGAACTCAAACAGGCTATGTCGTCATAGGTAGGGGTGGATGATGTATTTACGTAAACGTTTTCTATTAATCATGCTTTTAATTCTTGTTATGTTGATTTCTGTTGCTTGTTCTTCGGAAAGTAACCAAGACAATATGAACTTAGAAGAAGCCCAAGGGATTATCGTAGACAAACGGGAAACGGAAACTCATCAGATTCTTGTCACTCCGAATATAAAGAAAGAGACTATAGGTGAAAAAAGTGATGATGAACTGACAAGAATGGCTTCTCGAAATGACGGTGCTTGGTATTCAATCGATTCAAGCACATACGCCTCCATAACTAAAGGTGATCAAGTTAGCATACAGTTTAATTCGAATGGGGTGCTGGAATCAAAACCGCCGCAATTTGTTGCAGAAGACATTAAAGTTATAACTGATTAAAGACACCAAATTTAGTATGTTTCTAGAATTATATTTATTAAAGAAAGGATTTTATTATGATGCGGACAAATTTCATGATTGTATTCATTTTCCTAATATCAATTCTGGCTGGTTGCACAGGTGAAGCTGAAGCGCCTGAGCACTTTTTGTCTAAGGAGGAAGGGAAATATAGCATTGTCTCAGTAATTGAACCAGAAGCTCCAATGCCTAGTTTTAGTGAGGCATTCACTGCGGAGAATTTATATGTATCACAAACGTTCTTTTCGACGTCACACAGCGATTTGGACGATTTAGACATTTCTAGTGAAGATCTGCCTGTATTTTTCGTGTTCGATCATGAAGAATTGGTTTTGAAAACGGACCGTGAAGCGGAAGTGGTTGAGGTTTTGAGGTCTTAGGGAATTGTTTATTAAATGGATTATGACTGACTTGATCAAGACAAGGGTGATTAACATGAAGTTAAAAGTTACTATAGGTGTCGCTGTAACAATGGTTGTTATGCTGGTCATTATCTCAGTAAATCAATATATGAGTGTCAATCAGTACCAACGCTGGATATCGGATGACTTGAATAATGATTTAGGGGCAGTAAGTCAGGGGATTTTGTCAAATGAGGAAGTGCTCTCGGACGTTGTTGTGGCTCATGAGATCACAACTGAGGATGCTCAGTTGTTAGAAAGGAATGCTCAATATATTTACAGGTTGAAGACATTGCAAGATTTCACGGTTGAAATGTTTAACTATAAACCTTCCGACTTTGATCATTCACCTGAACCATCTTCCACCGAACTCGTTAGTAGGTTAGCAGATGAAGCACAATTCATTTCGGAAGAACGTGAAGGTCATTTGAATGAAGATGATGTCACAATGATTGAAAAATATTTAGCTTTACATAAACAATGGGCCAAACATGTGAATGACTATTATCCATCAATCAGCTCTGAAGGTGCAGGCCAGACATTCTTCTCAGATCATGAAAATATGGTAGCGGAACAAGAGTGGGTGTCATTTATTCTCGATGTAAAGGAAGAGACTGAGGGATACAATCCTTAAGCACAGTGCTGTAACTTAATAATTGTTTGTGATATTTATCCTTTTTTAAAATCAAGATATATAATAAGGAGAGGAGTGATTTTTTGAAGAAATTTATAATTATTTCTTTGCTTGTTGTTGGGTTATTCGGATGTTCTAATGATGATGAACAAAGTGAAAAAATTGAATCATTGGAAAGCAATCTAGAAAATGCTCAAAATGAAATCGAAAAAAAAGAAAAGCAAATATCTAAATTACAAGAAGATAATACAGAGCTTGAAAAAGATATTGAAGAATACCGAGAAATCGATTATATCCAAGAGAAAGTTCGTTTTGTTTGAAGGGTTAGTGTGTAATGCAAAATTCAACAACAGCTTAAAGACATGAGATTCACCCAATCGATGTCACGCAAAGGCAACTGTTGGGATAACGCCCCAATGGAATCTTTCTTCGGTCATTTGAAAGATGACATAGACATCAAAGCTTGTCACACGATGGAGGAGGTTAAAATAATGATTCATGACTATATAGCCTATTACAATTCATCAAGATACCAATGGACACTAAAAAAGATGACCCCGAGTCAATATCGAGGTCACCTTTTAGCCGCCTAGTTTTTTATTAAATTGTCCACTTTTAAGGGTACAGTTCACTGTTGAAACTGGCAATGTCATAGAGTCGATGAAAAAAGGTTTATTGTTGGACGATATGTTAAGTCAAATTAATAATTCTAATCGTCACGATGAAAATAATCAAAAATTGTTTAATTAGTTAACCATTATTATTTCTCCATCGCTCATTTTCACCACTCTGTCTGTATACTCTAACATCTCTTCTTCATGTGTAACGATTAATGTCATCATCTCTAAAGAGTGTGTTAATTCTTGAATTAACTGCATGATATCGTTTGATTTTTTGGAATCTAGACTTGCAGTCGGCTCATCCGCAAAAAGTACTTTTGGTCTATGAATGATGGCGCGAGCCACAGCTATTCGTTGTTTCTCACCACCTGATAGTGAAGCAGGGTAGGCGCTTTGACGATGAGTCATTTCAACTTTTTCTAATACATTTTTTATTTCGTTTTGTTTATCGTATTTACTTCCTTTTACTTCAGCTATATCTAACATCAAAGAAAGTTGTTCTTCGACGGTTAAAAAAGGAACGAGATGAGATTGTTGAAAAACAAAACCGTATTGCTGAGCTCTAATTTTTCTTATTTGTTCAGGCTTTAATTCTACTAAGTTTTGATGGTCGAATATGATGCGTCCTTTCGATAAGGGTTGAAGGCTTGCTGCTATTGAAAGGATTGTACTTTTTCCTGAGCCAGAAGAACCTATCAGTGCCGTTACTTCTCCTTTGTTGAGTGTTAAGTTAACTCCTTTTAATACTTCTTCTTCTACTTCCCCGTTCATAAATGATTTTCTCACTTGTTCTAATTGTAATTGACTCATAGTTAAGCCTCCCCTTGTTGTATTGCTTGTAATGGATCAATTCTTTTAATTTGAATTCCTGATAGAGTCGCTCCCATAAATCCTACGACAATGAATAAGATTGATAGTTGTATAGTTGAAGTTAGTGGTAAACTATATGGCATAGAAGTAGGTGCTATGGATTGAAATACTTGGCTCAATAATGCAGAACTAATAAGTGCACTTACTGTAATTATCCCCATCTGAGTCCATATCATGGTATATAGAGTATTTGTGCGAATACCTAAGGCTTTAAGAATTCCATACATCCCCAATTTCTGGACATTCATCATATAAAAGAATATAGCAAATAACATGCCACTAATAATTATTAAAAACCATACAATCATATTAAGAGTCATTTGCTCTGCTTGGTAGCTCGGTATAGTGTTTAAAAATTCACTATTACTGTATGCATTTAAACCATCAATGTCTTTATTAGAGATAGGACTAAAGACGATCTGAAATGCTTGGGTTCTAAACAGGTTATTAAAATCTTTTTGGTTGATTAATACGACTGGCGAATGATTAAATCTCGCATCATCTACAAAACCGGCGACTTCAAAACTGTTTTCAGACTGTCGGAAGGATAACTGGTCTCCAGCCTTTATCCCTTCCTTTTTTAATGAATGGTCGAGAACAATCTCTCCATTATCTATATTTTGATAATACTTGTTATCAGTATAAGTCATGAGTGAGACGTTTTTTTGTTTATTTGAATCAATCTTTAAATTTCCCATTTGAAGCGAAAATGCGAAAGAGTCTCCGCCATTTTCTAACAACTGCATCTGTTTCTTTTCATCTATACGCGATTGTGCGTAGGAATTATTAGAGTCCTCGGCCATATAAAACGTTCCATCCGGGAAATTTTTTATCAAAGACATGTTATCCTGAGATAGCCCATTCGCTAAACCTGATATGATAAATGTCAATAAACTAATAAGTAATATAATAGACCCTACTATAGAAAACTTCGCTTTATTGTTCTTTATTTCTTTCCAAGCTAAAATCACTATGATCATCCCTCTCAAAAAAACCTTTTGTTTTACTTACTGATTATGATAAATCAGCTAAGTGAACAAAAGGTTAATAAAATATTACAATCGTGGAAAGATGATTTTAAATGTTGTGCCTTTCTCTAATTGACTATAAATATAGATGTTCCCTTCATGTAGTTCGATAACTTCTTTAACTATGGATAAACCTAATCCAGTACCTTGGTTTGTCCTAGTTCTGGCTGAGTCACCACGGTAGAAACGGTCAAAGATTTGACTTTGCTCATTTGACTTAATCCCTACTCCTGAATCAGTAAATTCAATTGCTAACTGATTGTTTGTTTTTTCCGCCTTAATTTCAATAGATCCACCAGGTTCATTATATTTGATGGCATTAGTCAATAAGTTTTCCCAAACCGTATATAACAGATCAGGATTTCCTTTTACTGTTATATCTTCAAGAGAGTAGGTCAAGGACAATTCATTCTCATTTATAAGCCAATAGTATTTATGAAGAAGACTTTGTATTTGTTCAGAAATATTAATCTCCTTTATAGAATACGATTGACTGTTTGGTTCGAGTGATGATAATGTCAATAACTGTTTAGATAATATGGACATTCTCTCTGTTTCCTCTTGAATCACTTCTAAATATGAGTTTTTCTCCTCATCAGACAATGTACTATTTTTCAAGAGACGACTGTATCCTTGAATGTTTAATAATGGGGTTTGAATATCATGTGAAACATTGGATACAAATGATTTTCTAACTTCATCTAAGTCTTCGAGTCGTGAAGTCATGTCCTTGAAGTTTTGTGCTAATTGGCCAATCTCATCATTTCTATGAATATCTAGGTTAACATTAAATCCATTTTCGCCTATTTCATTTGTTGCATGAGATAATTGACGCACAGGACGTATAAGAATAGCTGCCCAAATTAAAACAGCTATCAAGCTAAGTATAAATATAGCAAAAGCCATCCAACCTAACAAAATGTGAAGTTCATTGAATAAAAGTTTAATGTTGGGTCTCAAGAAAAGTGCGTATTGTGTACCATTATGACGAAAAGGTACTCCTACAGAGTTTTGTAATTCGTTTGCGAAGAACCCTGTTACAAAAGTGCCTTTAGGAAAATCTCTCATTCCATGATAAGAATCACCATTGAGTACTTTTTCTATTGCTTTTGTTGGTAAATTCTTTTCATCAAATTGCCCTCCATAAAATTCTTTGTCCCCTTGTTGGTTCACGACTAGTAATTGATAACCAGTTGAAGCAGTGTGTGTAAAAAACTGGTTAAGATCATCTTGAGTCTCAGCGTAATTTGCTATACCAGTGACAATCTCCATGTTCTTTGAATCGTTCTCAGGCTTTAAGCTATTTTGGTAATAACTATTCGCAATGAAAAATCCTATAAGTGAACTAGCAATCATGATAAGCAGAGTGATAAATAAAAATTTAGTATATAAAGATTTCATCATGAAGCCACCTCTAATTTATACCCAACCCCACGAACCGTTATGATTTCTATGGTTGATGTAACCTTTTCTAACCTTTGTCTGATTCTTTTTATATGAACATTTACAGTTCTTTCGTCACCTTCAAACTCAAGCCCCCAAATATTTTCAATTAAGTAATCTCGATTAAATACTTGGTTAGGTCGTGAAGCTAATAATGCTAATAACTCAAATTCCTTTAAAGGCATGATCATACGTTGATTGCCAATTTGTACTTCATAGTTTCTTTTATCAATTTTTACATCATTTATTTGGATCACATCATTACTGAGGTTGTTGTATCTTCTTAGAACTGCTTGAATCCGAAATACGAGTTCTTTTGGTTCAAATGGTTTGACGACATAATCATCTGTACCCGAAATGTATCCTTTTTCTTTGTCGTGTAACTCCCCCTTTGCCGTGAGTAATATGACAGGAATATGATACATATTTTTGATTTTTTGAGTCAGTGTGAACCCGTCCATTTTTGGCATCATCACATCTACTATCGCAAGGTCTATGGGAGTTTGTTCAAAAATATCCAATGCTTCAAAACCATCTATTGCTTTGTAGGTAAAAAAACCAGAATCTTTTAAAGTCACCTCTACAAGATTGAGTATATAAGGATCGTCGTCAATAATTAAGATATTAGTCATTGTGATCACCCTTTCTATTCCATATTAAATATAGGTTCTATTGGACTATCTTACAGCCTAAAAGTGAACAGAAGATTAATTTAAAAGTCTATAACGAAATATCATAGTAAGCAATTTTATTTTACACTTTCAACATGAATAGCGATAATCATTGTTTCATATCAAAAAATATTTGATATAATTTTACCAAAAATCGTTTATAAATGTTATGATTTCCATAATTATAATGGAAAGTAATTGTAGAGGTAATACATGGTTAGGTAATAGCGGACAAGGCCACATATATAAACTTCATTTCGAAGGATCATAATTATTTTTAGATGATACATCAAATTTAATTTCAAACAAAGAAGGAGTCAGTATGAACGATCAACGAATTGGTGAGAAGTTAAAGGAATTGCGGGTGTATTATGGACTCTCGCAGAAAGAATTGTCTGAAGACATTTGTACACAAGCTTATATTAGTCAAGTTGAAGCGGGGAACAAGAACGTAGCATCTGATATTTTGTATCAATTATCTGAGCGATTAGGGGTTGATGTGAATTATATTTTGTTCGCTTCTTATCATGAACGGTATGAGTACATAATGGATGTTGAGCAGCAGGCTCGGACATTAGTTGAGATGAAAGATTATAGAAGTTTAATGAACTTGATAGAAGCAGAGGAGAATGGGCCATTATTAGGATCGAGGCATTTTCATCAGTTTATTCTATGGCATAAGGCGATTGCGGTTCGTTATCTTGAAAAAGATCTCGATAAAGCGTTGTTGTTACTTCAAGATGCACTAACATTAGCTAAAACAAGCATTAAGGCAGCTTCTGAACGTGAAGTGCAAATCCTCTCGAATATGGGGAGTATTTATGCTGAAAAAGGTGATTACCATTTAGCTATTACGTATTATGAAACGGGATTACAGAAGCTATGGCAGATGCCTGTTTATGAAGCGAAGTCTGAAACCGGTTTATTATATAATCTGGCAAGAGTGCTTCTGATGAATCAACAGGCTGAGGAAAGCTTGGCATGCTGTGATAAAGCTATTGCGTTATGTAAAAGTAATCTTACATTTCATGGTTTAGGCGAATCGTATTTTATACAAGGTCATTGTCATAAGCATTTGGGTGATGCTGAAAAGGCGGAGGATTCTTTTATGCATGCTAAACGTGTATTTGAGTTAATTGATCATCAGTCATTTGTGGCAAAAGTGGACCAGCAGTTAGCGAAATTACAAGACGCATAATTGATGATTATTTTGGATGAAGATGAGCTCGCTGACAAGGTTGAGTTGGTACACAGGATGGTTTTATTAAGGGATTTTACACAAAAAGGTAATTTGTCTGTAGAAACTAGCTAAATATAACTATTTTTATATTTATTAAGGAAATTAAAGAAAAAGCGAGTAAATATTATCTGAATTCTCTAAACGACGTGTCATTGGAAACACAATTAGTATACTTTCTGTGGTAACGTAAATGCGACATAGGTTAATAAAAATGTTTGCTATCAGATTGATATGCCAACATTTCAGTATAATGATAGATTACAGCAAGGTGGGTCGAATTTGCGTATACGTATAAAGTTTCTATTGATTGCTAGTATTGGGAGTAGTTTGATGATCTTAATGCTTAAGTTTTTCCATTGGACGATCAATGAGTTGTTGAGTTCATTTCAGTTTTTTGTCTTCTCGACGTTTGCTTATAGCGCATTTTTAATTGTGGCTGCCATAGGGTTAGTCGTTTTATTCGCTCATAAGGACTGGAAACACCTAGCTATTCAAGGGGTTGCCGTGATCTTGTTCTTTCTAATTCCGTTTGATCAGGTTGTGTTAGAAGCTGATTATCACTCGACTGAAGAACAACGAACTGCCGTTGTTGATATGGTTTTAAATGATGAATTGGCGTCTACAAATTCGGGGTATGTTGCATCTATTATTGAATTGCCAGATCAATATAAACATCTGTCGGTTAATGGAGAAGTTTATATTGAGAGAGAAGAAGATCACACTTCTTTATTATTTCTATCTGATGGTGGATTTTTAGACTCTTTTGCGGGGATTGTGTATTCCTCAACGAATGAAGAACCTCAGACGGGTGATTTTAACGGCCATTATCGAGCGGTGAATAAATTAGAGGATAACTGGTTTTCGGTTAGTGCAGGGTGATGGCATTAGTAGAAGTTTAGTTTCTGGAAATTGAATTTAGAGAGCTTGAGACGTAGCAATTTATATTAATTAAAGGGGTTTTTAAACATGATGCGTCGGCTATTTATTATTACATTAATGTTCGTAATACCTTTCACAGCAGGGTGCACAGGCGGAGCAGAAGCACCTGAACACTTTTTATCTGAAGAAGAAGGGAAGTATAGCATAGTGTCAGTTCAGGACTCTATTTCAACGCCTGCTTTTAAAGAATCATTTACGGATGACAACATATATTTATCCCAAACCTATTTCTCAGAATCTCACAGTGACCTGGACGGCTTGGATGTTGGTGGTGAAGACCTGCCTGTATTCTTTGTTTTTGATCATGAGGAACTAAGTTATAAGTATTGAGGTGAACTGTATTGCAAAAATGTGAGAGTTGTCATGGACCATTTAGTTGGAGTAAAATTTATAAATCAATTTGGGCTAATTATCGTCCTATTAAATGCAACGAATGCCGTACCAAACATGAGATAACATTTCTTAGTAGAACCATTGTTGCTTGTCTTATAACTCTTCCGATTTTAATTCCCTTTATATTTCTGTCACCTGCTAATGATGTTACTTTGATTTTCGGGATAGCTGCCGTATGTATGATAATGGTTTCTTTAATGGTTCCGTTTTTTGTTACTTATAAAGCTTGTTTGTAATTGGGAGTGATTTTTATAAGCCTTTAGCGGAAAACCTCAACCTGAAACCTATATCAAATGTTAAATAATGTCGATTCAACTACGAAGTTTTCATTGAATGTTGGGATATGCACATTGAGTTGAAGAAATATGAAGATGAAGAAGCACCTCAGTTGAATATTGCATACACAGCTTAATAAGAAAACGTTTGTACATGCACTTTGAAATTAACAAAGAAGATTACTACTTGGATTTAGAAATAGTATAAGTAAAGACATCAATAAAAATAAGGAGAGGGAGAGGGATAATGAAAACAACAAGTAATTACAAGCTAATAATTTCAATTATAGCAACAGTGTGTCTATTATTCCTACCTGTGTTTTTCGATTTGTATTATTTAACAATTTATTATATAGCGGTTGTCATACTAATTCCCATTGTGATTTTTCGGTTAATTAGAGAAGAAAAAGTGGACCAAAGATTTTATAAGAGATGGGATAAAGCGAGAGATAAGGGGTTTTGGATAAATGTTATTCTTGAAGGAGGGCGTTCATTATTCATCATGACAGTTATTTTATGTTTTTCTCAGTTAGTTGGGAATGGTCGTACTCCGTTTGGGATTGTGTCTGAATTGTCAAATAGTGCATTGACTTGGTTTTTTTTATTATTCCTAATAGTTTTTAGTTTTTTAAACGGAATAGTAATGTGGTATGAGAATGAAAAAAGGTATAATCGAATTCAAAATAATAATAGATAGTATTAGAAGTTTTGGACCGTTAATTGTTCGTATAATTACATTTTTAAGTTCTTCAACTATAGGGAGCTTTAGTTGAAGAAGGCAATATAAAAAAGCTTTAACATTTTAATGTCCAGGCTTTTTTGTTGTTATGTTTACTGATTTTAATAGTGTTAAACTAGTGTGTTTAGTATGTTATTTCACCTGTCATTTTAGATTTTCTCCACAGTATCGGAACTACTTACTTCAATAGGAGTTATGAATCTGTTTGGAACATATATGTATTAAATGTTTGAGCGAAAGGAATGATCATTGTGAAAAAAGGGGTCATGGTAGGTAGTTTTGTCGTTGTTCTTGTGGTTGGGTTGATCATCTGGAACACGGGTGGTTGGTTTGATACGGAATCTCCTGAAGCGCAATCTGAACCGAGCGAGAGTGAAATGGAAATACCTGATCCTCAAGATTATGATGAAGACGATTTTGAGGAAGCTGTTAATGAAGTTCGGGATTCTTTAGACGAAGCGGTAGTAGAAGAGGTATTTGACGTACAGGATCCGGATCAATATGACGAAAATGACGTGTTTGGTGCAGCATCCATCAATGAAGATAAAATTAAGTTTCGTTATTTAGTGGAAAATGAACTGTACGACGAGAGAAAACCCGTTCAAGAGGTAAAAGATCTGGCTCAGGAGAGAGCTGAGTCAGTTAAGAAAATGTTTAACACAGCTGAGGAACGTTATGAGCTGACAGTGACTCAGGAAGAAGTGACGGATTATATCGAAGAAAATGTTGATGCAAACGTTGTTGAGAGTATGGAGATTTATGCTGATGCTTTAGGGATCAGTGTTGAAGAGCTGAACCATTCATTCGACAGAGATATTTATGCGCAAGGTGTGTTGTTAACTAAGATTAACCGACGCATGAGAGCGGAGAACCCGAAGCAGGCTGACGAAAGCCAACGTGACTATTCAGAGCGAATTGATGAGATTATTGAGCAGGAGTTTTACGTCAATTAGTGCGGTTTGACTTAATAACATGGGAGAGATTGTGATCCATTACGTTAAGTTATTTTTTACAAGTTTTGTCGTTGAGACTATTAAAAGCTTGAAGTGAGAGTGAAAACGAATATGATTATTATTCAAGTCAGGGAAAAGCGATAGACGATTATATTGACGCTTAAAGTGTTGATGAGCTAGGGTCTGTCGTCTAATCCTCATAATGTGATTAAAAGTATTAACGTTGGTAATGACATATGTATAAGTTATAATAAAAGTAAAATATATTGGAGGTGTTCTTGGTGTCTATTCCGGATAAAATCATCAAAGAAATTGATATGATGAATGAGTCTGATCGACAAAAAGTTTTGGAAAAAATTAAAGAAAAATATATGTCCAAAGATGTCATTTTACTAAATGAAAATTATAATTGGTGGGATAATGAGGAGGACGACATTTATAATGAAAAGTAGAGTGATGCATTATATCCCTCCGCCTCCTGCTGGTGGGCCATTTCGGCGTGACCTCGCTTTTTCAACTTCCCGTTCGACTTCTTTTTCGTTCTCTTTCTCTTGCTGGGTTTTCATGTGATCCGGTTTCGTGTGGCGCTTTTTCTGTTTTCGTTTATCTAGAATGATCATGAGTGCAAAGGCTGCGATTAGAAATAAGCCCCATAAGATGTTGGATAACATACAATCCACCTTTATACCTTGACATATCAATAAGAAATAGTAATCCCTACTGATTGAACTTAGCAGGGTGATTTAGCCCCTGACTAGAGGGGCAATGTGTGACTTTAAACCTTTAAGAGAATTATAAAGTTGTTCGTTCTAAAAGTAAAATATTAATGGTGTATCAGTGATGCGTATGACACAGTTAACTTTATACTTCCAACCGTCTAAGGTGTTCTGATGCTTTTAAAATATGCTTCTCAGGAAATAGATTTCTTTTTCGTTCGTTCCAATTGTGTACTTCTGTTATGAGTGCTTCTGTTGTCGTTGGGGTCACTGTTTTATGGATCCAATCAACTGTGGCTAATAACTCCATTCCATAAGGGTTTTCAAAACCATTTATGATATGACGTAATTTTTCAAGTCTCATAGTGTACTCAGTGTTTTTTTCTAAAAATTCATATGCCTGTTCGCTAGCTGAATTGATAAGGTGAATTTCTGCATCTCTGCTACGGTCACCATATCCTCGAATGAAATGACCTTCTAATCTCTGCAAAACGAAATTTAGATTTTCGGCGTAAGGTCCATATTTCCCTTTAACAAAGTTTAGATTCAATGGTTCGCCGACTTCTTGTAAAAAGTAAGCAATCTTTTGTGCTTCTAAGAGTGTCAAACGATAATCAGGTTCTTTATAATTATTTAATGAAGCAAGCAATAGTGCTCTGGCTTCTGTCATTTTAGGTTGCTTAGTGCCTATCTTCATATTTTCTGGGGCAGGACTCCCAGCTGGTTCATAGACATAAACTTCAATCGGTATATCTTGAAAGGCATTTTCTATTAATGGTTTTACTTCTGACCATTCTAGTCCGCCATTACCACACCCGAGGGGAGGAAGTGCTATGGACTGTATGTTTAATTCTTTAATTATTTTCACAAGATCATTTAATCCTTCTGTTATATAATTAATTTTTGATTTTTCTTTCCAGTGCTTTTTGGTAGGGAAGTTTATAATATATTTCGGTCCTATTATTCCGTGAGTAGGTACTACATGCATGTATCCAATATTGATTTGGTGGTTTTTGCATGCTTTCTCATATTCACGAAATACTTCAGGGAAAGCTTGCTTAAATTGTAATGCAATTCCTTTACCCATTACTCCAACTGTATTAACAGTGTTCACAAGTGCTTCCGATTGATCTTCTAATAAATTTCCTTTTTTATACTGAATCATTGCTTCCACCTCCCATTAAAAATAAAATTCTGGTTTTATAAGTACGGTCATATCTTCTTTGTGTTCTCGTAATATGTTATTCACTCTGTTTTTCATGTCGCTGTTAAATACCCCGATCCCTAGAAATGATTCGAGTTCAACAGTTTGATGTACCAAAAATTCAGCTTGACGCCGCCATTTGCGGTCAGGGAATTCATCTGTATCATGCCAATAAGTGTTTTGCATGACGTCCCAATCGATTTTATCAAGGTCATTTAAATCATTATAGAAATCGGTTAATGCCATAATAGGGTGCCCATTTGTGAAAACAAATTTTTTATTTGCCTGAATTATTTTTTCTGTGTCAGTAACAAAATAAATGATATCACTTTGTTCACCTTCAAACCCTTCAACTCTATTATTTTTTATAGCATAAAGCATTGGTGAACGAGGAGCAAAATAAAAAGGCACATAATCGTGTAATCTTCCGAAAGGAGATGCATTCACCGATGTAGTTGAACGTCTGTCTTGAATTCTTTTGTGGGCAATGTCAGAGTGTGAAAATTCTCCATCTTTCACAAGGGAATGAGCCAATATTTGTCCGCTTTTCAGTATTGAAGGAAGGTTTTTGTAGCTTGTAATATGGTATAAAAGTTTTCTTTCCATAAATCTACTCCAACTTTATATAATAATAAATACTGTAGTATAAAATTAATAACTAATTAAAATGTCCTCCTTCATTATAACATTTTGCAAGGTTAAAACATAAACAGAGCGCATCTTTTAGTATTAAATATTCAAAAGAATATAATTTGAGAAGTCAATCCGTTTCATATCATCTTCATGCAAAATCCGGCGCGGGTTTGGTGACGCTTGTTGTGATGTCGTACATGAGTTCATTTAGGATGTTTTCGACTTTTTTGCGGACGGCGGGGTTGAAGTAGCGCCGTTGTTCTTCGTAACCGCGGGCTAGGAATAAGTAGGTCGAAAACGTGTCATTTTTTTCGATGAAGACGACGTCGATTTTTTTCTGGTCCATTGTTTTGCGGAGTTCGCGTCGTTCGGTGCGGGCTTGGTGGATCATGCGCCGCAGTAGTTCTAGGTATGGTTCTTTGATTTTGTATGGGCCGTTTTCGATTGAGCGAATATCTTGTTCTAAGACGACGATCGTCATGGATAAAAACAAAAAGCGTGACGCCATTCGTCCTTCTTCTTCATTTAAATAAGGCATCCTAATCCCTCCTGTTGCATCTATCGAACGTTTGTTCTATTATAATGGATGACATATTGAAAATCAAACCCTTGATGACAAATTGGTAAAAAAGTAGGCAAACGGGTTATTTTTTTATAAAATGAAGTAAGAGATAAAGATAGGAGTTAATGCGATGAATGATGATGTGACGAATTTGGATGAATTGGATGATTTAATAGCTGATAATGTGATCGGTGATTTTATTATACGTTTGCTGGAGTTTTACGGTAGTTTTGGGCCGCTTCCAGGCATATTATTACCGTTTATCGAAGCGTTTTTACCGATTTTGCCGAATTTAGTATTTATTTTGGCGAATTCGCTCGTGTACGGGCTTGTGTTTGGGTTTTTGTATTCCTGGATTGGCGCGTCTGTTGGGGCGATTGTCGTGTTTATACTGATTCGAAAGAGTGAGCGGTTTAATTGGGTGCGACGAATTAAGTACCAGCGCCATATTCAGCGGATTACGAATTTTTTCGACCGACGCGGATTCGGACCGATGTTCTTGTTGTTATGTTTCCCATTTTCACCGTCAGCATTAATTAATGTGGTGGCGGCGTTTACGAGAATGTCGCTACAGTCGTTTATTTTAACGGTTGGTCTTGCGAAGGCAGTGATGATTTTCTCGGTGTCGTATGTCGGTGATAGTTTGGCGTCGTTTGCGACAGAGCCCGTGAAGACGATTGTCGTTGGGGTTGTCGTTGGGTTGTTTTGGTTAATTGGGAAGTTTATCGAAAAACGGATTACGTCGAAAGCGGACCGTGATGATGGTGAGACGAATTAAAAGGGGGAGACGCGTGTGGCCTTACAATTTATCTTAGGACGAGCCGGTGCTGACATCGGCTCGTATTGTTTAGAGGAAATCGAGCAGGCCCTGCAGCATGATCCCGCGGGAGATCCGATTTTGTATATCGTGCCGGATCAGATGGCGTTTCAGCAGGAGTATGGGTTGTTGAGTGAGAGTGATTTGCCTGGGTCGATGCGGGCGCAAGTGTTTAGTTTCTCGCGACTAGCGTGGTATGTGTTTCAGGCTGTCGGGGGTGGCACGAAGCCGTTTATTACGTCGACGGGGATTCAAATGTTGCTTCGAAAAATTGCAGAAGAGCATGAACAGTCGCTTGAAGCGTTTCAAAAGGCGATGGATAAACAAGGGTTCATCGATCAGCTTGAGGCGATGATTACGGAGTTGAAGCGGTATCGGGTGACGCCGGAGTCGCTGAGTCGAATGGTTGAGGAATTGAATCAGAGTGCGCATTTGACGCCGAGTGAAGCGGCGTTAAAACGTAAGCTGGATGATTTGTTGTTGATTTATGATAAGCTCGATCAGCAGTTGGCGGGGCATTACGTCGACAGTGAGGATCAGCTGGAGATTATGGTTGAGAAAATCGCGACGACGAATGTGTTACGCGATGCGACGATTTATATTGATGGGTTTCACCGGTTTACGCCGCAAGAGTATTACGTGATCGAAGCGCTTATGCGTCATGCGAAAGATGTGAAGATTGCCCTTACATACGATGGACGTGGGCAAGGTTTAGGTGAGCTGGATTTATTTTATCAGACGAAAACGACGTATGAGACGCTTGCGGAGATTGCAGAGCAGGCTGAGGTGTCGGTGCGCGATTCGGTCATGTTGTATCCGGATGAGCGCCGGTTTAAAGGCAATCCAGCGATGAATCATTTGGAACGTCATTTTACCGATCAGCCAGCGCCCGTTTATGAAGGGGAAGCGCCGAATCAAATTGCTGAAGC
This sequence comes from Alkalibacillus flavidus, assembly GCF_040545925.1. Lineage (NCBI taxonomy): Bacteria > Bacillati > Bacillota > Bacilli > Caryophanales > Bacillaceae > Alkalibacillus > Alkalibacillus flavidus. The sequence goes on along the minus strand of NZ_JBEPMX010000006.1, from coordinate 137,922 downwards.
GGTGCACCCGCGTGCGGAAGTTGAAGGTGTGGCGCAAGAGATCGTGCGGTTGACGCGAGAAGAAGGGTATCGTTATCGCGATTTGGCGTTGTTAATTCGTGATGACGCGACATATCATGATTTGATCGAGACGATTTTCCAAGATTATGGTGTGCCGGTCTTTTTAGATGAGAAGAAGACGATGCTCAATCACCCGTTTATTGAGTTGATTCGAACGGGGCTTGAAGTGGTCGATCGGGATTGGCGATATGATGCAATTTTTCGTTTGCTTAAAACTGGATTCATTCAGGCGACGGATGAAACGTATCCACTGACGCAAGATGCGATAGATTCGCTTGAAAATTATGTGCTGGAATATGGTATTCGAACGCGGGATGCGTGGCTTTCGGACCGTGACTGGCGTTATCAGCGAATCTTTGGTTTAGACCAGCGTTCGCAGACGGATGACGAACGCGAAATCGAACGGCAAATGAATGCGTACCGCAAGCAAATGGTCGATGCGCTTAAAGATTTTGACCGGGATGTGCGCGAGGCAGAAACGGTTGGTGCGACGTTAGAAGCGGTGTATACGTGGCTTGAACGAATTGGTGCGCCTGAGCGGTTAGAAGCGTTGCGTGACGGATTTGACGATGACGGTGATGTGGAAACCGCGCGCGAGCAGGAGCAGGCTTGGCAAGCCGTGATGCAGTTGTTTGATGAAATGGCGGACATGCTCGGTGATGAAGAGATGTCGTTACCATTATTCCGGGATGTGCTAGATGCGGGGCTTGAGACGTTAGAGTTTTCCCATGTGCCGCCGACGATTGATCACGTCATTGTCGGTAATGTCGAGCGGTCACGGATTGCGAATGTAAAGGTGAGCTTTTTGCTTGGGGTGAACGATGGTGTTTATCCGATGAAGCCGCCACAAGAAGGGCTCGTGTCGGATGATGAGCGGGCGTGGTTAGAAGAGCGGGGTCTATTGCTAGCTGACCCAGCTGAACGTGTGCTGTTGGATGACCGTTTTTATATGTATCTGGCGTTTACGCTTGCGAGTGATCGGGTTCACGTCAGTTTCGCGTTGAGTGATGAAGAAGGCAAGCAAAAGATGCCAGCTGCGGTTGTGAAGCAGTTGAAGACGATGTATCCAGAAGCGCGCGAGACGTTGTGGCTTGATGATGAAGATCATGAGGATCCACTTCGGTTCGTGACAAATCCAGAGAAGACGAGAGCGATTTTAACGGCTGAGCTGTCGAAGTATTTGCGTGGTTATCCAATTGACCGTGTCTATTGGGATGCGCTGTATTGGTTCATGAAACACGAGTCGGGTGATGGCATTGCGCGGCAAATTTTAAGTAGTTTATTTTACCGAAATGAGCCGGCGTCATTAGGCAGTGAGACGGCGAGTGCGATGTTTGATCAGACGATGAAGTCGAGCGTGTCACGACTTGAGACGTATCATCAGTGTGCGTATCATTATTATGCTAAATATACACTCGGGCTTGAGGAACGGCCACTTTATCAATTGGAGGCGCCTGATATTGGGCAGTTGTTCCACGAATCGCTCCGGTATATTACGGAGTGGGTGTATGCGGAAGGGCGTGCGTTTTTCGAGTTGTCGAGTGAGGATATTATCCAGTATGCGCGCCGAGCGGTTGAGCAGTTAGCGCCGCTATTGCAGCATCAAATTTTGTTCAGTTCGAATCGTTATCAATATATTTTGCGCAAGTTAGAGCATGTCATTATTCGGGCGACGACGGTGTTAGCACGGCAAGCGAAGCAGTCGGATTTTCAGCCAGCAGGAATTGAGCTTGGTTTTGGTCGAAAAGAGAAACTGCCGCCGCTTCAGCTCGATTTAATGAATGGCTATCAACTGGAGTTAAATGGCCGGGTCGACCGAGTTGATCAAGCAGAGATCAATAATCAGCTGTATTTACGTGTGATTGATTATAAATCGAGTGCGAAGGATTTGAAACTCGTTGATGTGTATTATGGTTTGGCACTGCAGATGTTGACGTATTTAGATGTGGTGCTCACCTATTCGGATCGTTGGTTGAATCAGCAAGCGGAACCAGCGGGTGTACTGTATTTCCACGTGCATAATCCGACGTTGAATGACGGTGATTTGAAGGCGTTTGATGATGATGCGGTGGAAGATGCGTTATTGAAAGAATATAAAATGAACGGTTGGCTGTTAGGAGATGAACAGGTAGCCGGAGCGATGGATCGTTCGCTTGAAACGGGGACGTCTAAAATTGCGCCGTTCGGTGTGAAGAAAGATGGCTCGTTTAATGCGAGTTCGAAAACGGTGGATGAGTCGTTGTTTCGCTATATGAATCAATACGTGCGCGGGTTGATGCAACAGGCGGGTAGTCAGATCGTGCGTGGCGATGTGTCACTCAACCCTGTACAGACGAAGGATTATACGGCGTGTACGTTTTGTCCGTATCGTTCGGTTTGTCAATTCGACCCGACGCTTGATGAGAATGAGTTTGTCCGGATTAAAGATGAAAAAGACGATGCGATTTTACAGCGTATGATGGCGCGAGAGGAGGATGCTTAAATGGCATGGACAGAGGAACAGTCGTTAGCGATTCATGAAGACGGGCGTGATATTCTCGTGTCGGCCGCGGCCGGGTCGGGTAAGACGGCGGTGTTAGTCGAGCGGATTATTCAAAAGATGGTGCGTGATGACGATCCGTACAATATTGATGAGATGTTAGTCGCGACGTTTACAAATGCGGCGGCACAAGAGATGAAGACGCGTGTCGGGCAGGCGCTTGAGCAAGCCTTAGAAAAGCATCCGAACTCGCATCATTTGAAGAAACAGATTGCGTTGTTGCAGCGGGCGAATATTTCGACGTTGCACGCGTTTTGCATGGATGTGACGCGTAAATATAGTTATGAGCTTGATTTGGACCCGAGTTTTCGTATTTTGGACCAGATTGAAGCGGATATGTTAAAGCAAGACGTCCTGCAAGATGTATTCGAACGTTGGTATGGGCAAGAAGGCGAAGCACAAGAAGCGTTTTTCCGCTTTGTCGATCATTTTTCGGGTGACCGGAATGATGAAGCGGTCGAATCGCTCGTGTTGCATGTGCATGAATTTGCCTTGCAAAATCCGAAGCCGTTTGCATGGCTGGAATCGCTTGTTGGCGCGGTCGATGTAAGTGAGGAGACGACGCTTGATGAGTTGAAGTGGATGCCGTATGCGCGGTTTGATAGTCGTGAAGCGCTTGAAGCAGCCGTGTTTGATATTAAGCAGGCGATGGATGTCGCGCAAGATGTAAACGGCCCGGAGCATTATCTGGAGACGCTTGAGAGCGATTTGGAACAAGTCAATGCGATGTTAGAATACGTGGATGCGCCTTGGGAGGTATTGCGGAATGTCGTCTTAGAGCGGCAGAAATTTGCGACGTTATCACGGAAGAAATTTGAGTGTGATGAAGATTTAAAAGAACGCGTGAAGGATATTCGTAAGCGGTATAAAGATAAAGTGGCTGCGATGATTAGTCGTTGGTTTGAACGGAAGCCAGAATCATTGATCAATGATTTACGTCAGTTAAAGCCTCATCTAGAGCAATTAGTTGAGCTAGTGAAAGACTTTCATGCTTCACTTGATGCAGAGAAGAGAACGCAGGCTGTGCTTGAGTTTTCCGATTTAGAACATTATTGTTTAGAGGTGTTGATGGCTGATGGTTCGACGATGGATGCGCTTGAACCGTCAGATGTCGCGAAGCAGTATCAAGCGCAATACCGCGAAGTGTTGATCGATGAGTATCAAGATACGAACCAAGTGCAAGAGACGATTTTACAGTTGTTAACGGGTGCTGAGTCGAATCATTTATTCATGGTTGGCGATGTGAAGCAAAGTATTTATGGTTTCCGTCATGCGGAGCCGACGTTGTTCATGGAGAAATACCGCGCGTTTCAGGCGAATGATGGTGATGAAATGCGTATTGATTTGGCGCAAAACTTCCGGAGTCGGCATGAAGTGTTAGCGGGGACGAATTTTATTTTCCGGCAATTGTTAGATCCGCAAGTCGGGGAGATGGATTATGAGACGGAAGCGGAGCTAATTTATAGTAATCGCGTGTATGAGAAGCTCACGGACACGGATGTCGATACGGAGTTGCATGTGTTGTCGCGTGAAGCGGATGATGAGACGGACCCGGATGACGAGTGGCAGTATTTGGACAAAGCGCAGATCGAAGCACGGGCGTATGCGAAGAAAATTCAGTCGTGGCTTGGCACAGACGGTAGTGAGCCGATGCACGTGATCGATAAAGAAACGGAGAAACCGCGTCCTGTTCGGTATTCGGATATTGTTATTTTGATGCGGTCTAAGGCGTGGTTCGGGACCGTGGTTGAGGAGTTAAAACAGCTTGGGATTCCGGTTTATGCCGATTTGTCGTCGGGGTATTTGGAAGCGATTGAAGTGCAAGTGATGCTTAATGTGCTTAAGGCGATTGACAATCCGAAGCAAGATATTCCGCTTGCGAGTGTTTTGAAGTCGCCGATTGTTGGGTTGAATGAGGATGAACTGGCACAAATTCGGTTGCACGGCCGTAAAGTGAGTTTTTATGAAGCGGTGAAGCAGTACATGAGAGCGGGCGAGAATCGTGATTTAGTGAAGCGATTGGAACGCTTTTTTGGACTGTTTGAGGCTTGGCGCGAGGAAGCGACTTATGGTGCCTTGTCGCAACTGATTTGGCGTGTGTACCGTGAGACGGGTTATTATGAATTTGTCGGGGGCACACCAGGAGGCAAGCAACGACAGGCGAATTTACGCGCGTTATACGACCGGGCGCGTAGTTATGAGAAATCGGCTTATCGCGGGTTGTTCCGTTTCTTGCGTTTTATTGAAAAGATGGAAGAGCGCGGCGAAGATTTAGGCGCAGCGCGTGCGTTAGGTGAGCAGGAAGATGTCGTTCGCCTCATGTCGATTCATACGAGTAAAGGTTTAGAGTTTCCGGTTGTCATTTTAGGCGCGGCCGATAAGCAATTTAATACGCAAGATTATAAGAAACGCTATTTATTGCATAAAGATTTAGGTTTGGGTGCAAAATATTTAGATTTGGATCAGCGTATTATGTATAAGACGTTTCCGTTTGAAGCGATGTCCGTGGCGATGAAGCGCGAGATGTTGGCTGAAGAGATGCGGATTTTGTATGTGGCGTTGACGCGTGCGAAAGAAAAGTTGGTCGTCGTTGGCACGGTTGGCGACGTGTCGAAACGGTTTGAGAAATGGCGTGAAGTGAGTGAGCATCCGAACTGGGTGTTGCCTGCGCATATGCGAGCGGATCAGGCGAATTATATGAACTGGGTCGGCATGGCGCTCGTTCGTCATGAGGCGGCGGAAGACTTGCGTGAAGGTCCTGTGTCTAACCGCGTGCCGAATGAGATTAAGGCGGATGATTCGTCGTGGCGTGTGGTCGTTGAGCATGCGTCGGCGTATGAAGATCCGGAATGGGTGACAGCTGAGCGAAATGATACGTTAGAGCGTGCGATTACGGATTGGGAACCTGAAATGATTGAGGCGCCGTCTGAGTCGTATACGGAAGTGGATGAACGACTGACGTATGCGTATCCGTACGCGGGCAGTGTGTCACGCCGAGCGAAGCAGAGTGTGACGGAGTTGAAGCGAATTCGGCAAGAAGCGGATGCTTACAGTGCGACCGATTTCATTCGGCGTCGCCATGGATCCGGAAGCGGTGGCGCGTCGTCGCTTGAGCGGCCGCGGTTTATGAAAGAAGAAGCCAAGACATTGACGAAAGCCGAGATCGGTAGCGCGATGCACACCGTCATGCAACATTTACCGTTTGAATCGGGCTGGGATAAGGCGTCATTAGAGGAATTCGTGTCAGGGTTAGTCTTTCGAGATATATTGACGGAAGAAGAAGCTGACGCGATTGATTATGACGCGATCTTACAGTTGATGGCGACGGAGATCGGCGAGTGGTTACAACAGTCGGCAGACATTCGTCGCGAACTGCCGTTTACGATGGAGTTGTCTGCACAGGACGTTTATCCAGATTGGGATGACCCGACGGATGAAAGCGTGTTGATCCAAGGTGTGATCGACTGCTTGTTTGAAGTTGACGGGCAGTGGTACTTGCTAGATTATAAAACTGATACCGTGAACGGTGAAGTTGATGAACAAGTGCGCGACCAGTTAGCCAGTCGCTACGCTGTGCAAGTCGATTTGTATCGCCGAGCGGTCGAGTCAATATGGCAGATTGAGCTTGCAGGCGTGTATTTATATTTCTTCGACCGAGCGTTTGTGGTGGATATGACTTAGAGGCAGGGATTCTGTCGGCAAGTGAATGAGGTGTGTCGTTTTAAAAAAATTGAAATTTAAAAAGAGGTGTTAATTGCTAAGGGGTTCCGTTATTTTGGAGGAAAGTTGGGATCACAACCAAAATCACATTTTTTCTTATTTTCAATTTCACTACAAAAATTTCAATCAATAATAATACAAAGAGCCTGGGACAAAACCTAATTCAGTAAAGTAAAACCCGGACGATTTAATTATAAAAAATAAATCGTCCGGGTTTTCTGCTTGAATGACGCTCCATCAAAACACTTCGCTTGCCGCGGGCACGGCTCGAGCCTCCTCAGCCCAAAAGCGGGGCTTGCGGGGTCTCGAGACGCGTGCTGTTCCCGCAGGCGTCTACGTGTTTTGATTCCGCTTCATCATTGCTTACCTGTTATGATATCCAAACATTCGCCTTTTGCACAATTTAATACCTTTCTGTCCCAGCCTCTTTGTAATTTAATGTTTACTTGAATTCTAATTATGAAATTAGCTTCCTTTTTAAACTAACACCACAGTTTGTTGAAGAAGTTAATCAGGTTTATAAAATGGGGCAAAAGAATCAGCAATTTCAATTAGTTCTTCTATAGAATATAGTTCATTATTTTGTTTAGGAAGATGAACGATAATGTCGTAACTTAAACCTGAATCATTCCAAGTTACAACTTGGGAACTGCCGTTATAGAAATATTTTGCTTCTTTGCCATTACTCAATTCTAATTGTTGTTCGTTCGAACCCGTTTTACTTCCAGACTCTGGCTCTATACGAGTAAGAATTATTTCTTCTGACGTACCGCGAAGTGAAATTTCTAGATTAAAATCCATTGGTTCTAATTCACTTATTGTTTCAGGTAACTCTTCCGTTCTTTGGTCATAATGGACTACCTTTACTCGTTCTACCTCATACGGCATATGTGTCGGCAGTTTAAACTCATATGGAAATTCATCAATGCCTTCTATGCTTTCAGAATATAGATGTTCTTCATTCTGATTACAAGCAGACAAAAAAAACATACAAAGTAATAAGATTGATATCATTTTCAATGGTTTCATAGATACCTCCTAAGCTTCTTCAACTAAACTCCCCCGTGAGTTGAAAAAAGCTATAACCGAATATAAACAAGATTTTAAATCTAATGATAATTATGTACTACCAAATATTTGTATTTTTAAGATGTAAGTTACAAAAAGATTAATGGATAAATACGATGTCTTTCATATCAAATGCTTAAACTGCAATTTCTCTTCAAGGTAATGATAATCTAAAGTTTTTCTATTTTTCTTCTGTTCAAACCCATTCTCTAGTGCCTATATTCTTAACTTCTTAAGGCGGGATCTGCATCTCTTTTTATTTAGTATAGATCTCTATTCGCGTTTGTCATGTTGTGCGTAAAGTCACAACGTTCTTTATATAAACATGATATGATTCATCTAGGTAGAGGTCTTTTATGTCATTTGATACCACTCGAGTTTGGACAAAAATTATTTTTGTTTCGGTTTTGGCGTAAGCGCATTGATAATCCCGAGTAGTAAGCCGATCACGATCATGCCGTATGTAATAAATGGGGCGATGCTGTTGTCGTATAAAGCAGGGATCCATGGTTGGGCGCCGAAGTAATTCATCGCAACACCGTGTAAGATGCCACCTGCGATGAGTAGGAATTCGATTAAATTAGGTTTCACAGCTATCATCCTTTGAATTGATTTGGTTAAAGTATATCGCGTCTTCGGTTGTGTGACAAATCGATTAGTTGGCTTTTGGTATGGTCTATGATATTATTATTTACAATAATTCTAAATTAATATAAATTTTAAACAGAGGTGATAAGGTGGCACAAAAAATTTCGCAGCATCGTGAAATAATCATGGCATTACTTGGTGGTCTGTTGCTTGTCGTCGCGTTTTTGTCGGAGTCGTGGGGGAGTCCAGCACTGACGGCAATTCTATATTTATTAACGTTTGCAATTGGTGGTTTTTATAAAGCGAAAGAAGGTATTATAGATTTAATTTATAATAAATCGTTGAACGTCGAAATTTTGATGATTATTGCCGCGCTCGGGGCGGCGTCGATCGGTCACTGGCATGAAGGGGCTATTTTGATTTTTATCTTTTCAGTTAGTGGCGCGATGGAAACCTATGCGAACCAAAAGAGTGAGCGCGACTTATCGTCCTTAGTCGAAATGGCGCCGGATGAAGCGAACCGACTGAACGATGATGACTCGGTAACGGTCGTCGCGTTGGATGAGTTGCATGTCGGCGATCGTGTACTTGTAAAAGATGGTGAACGGGTTCCGGTCGATGGTGTGATTTTGAGTGGGCAAACGTCGGTTGACGAATCGCCGATAACGGGTGAATCGATGCCTGTCGATAAAGCGGCCGGGGATGATGTCTACAACGGTACGATGAACGGTGCGGGTTCTGTTGTCGTTGAAATGACGAAACCGAATAAGGATTCGCTATTCCAGAAGATGATTCGTCTTGTTGAAGAAGCGAAAGAAAACCGACCGCCGACGCAACAATTGATTGAGAAGATTGAAGGGCCTTATGTTGTGACGGTGCTTGTGGTCGTTGGCTTAATGTTGCTGTCACCGTTTGTGTTCGGTTTTAATTTTGAAGACGTGTTTTACCGCGCGATGGTGTTACTCGTCGTCGCCTCGCCATGTGCCGTTGTCGCCTCGATTATGCCGTCATTATTGTCAGCAGTGAGTACGGGCGCGCGCAAAGGCGTGTTGACGAAAGGTGGCGTTTATCTTGAACAATTGTCGAAAATGGCGGTTGTCGCACTTGATAAAACAGGGACAATCACGAAAGGTGAACCTGTTGTGACGGATTTTATGACGGCTGATGACTACGATGATGCTGATGTGTTGCGCCATATCGTCGCAGTTGAACATCAATCGAGTCATCCGCTTGCTGAAGCGATTGTGCGTTATGGTGATGCGCAAGGGATTCGTGCTGATCTAGAGGTTAGCTATATGGAAAGTATCACGGGTCACGGTATTCAAGCTGGCGTGGATGATGCGACGTGGTATGTTGGGAATGAAGCGCTAATGGAAAGTTTAGGTCTTGAAAAAGGTCGTTTTCTTGAGAAGAAGAGTGCTTGGCAACAAGAAGGTAAGACGGTTATGTTTATCGCCAATGAGACGGCGATTGCAGGTATGATTGCGGTGAAGGATGAGATCAGAGCAGAAGCTAAGCGTTTAATCGACACCTTGAATGACCGTGGTGTGGAAACGGTGATGATCACAGGCGATAATGATCAAACAGCGCAAGCAATTAGCGAAGAAGCGGGCATTCGAGAATGGGTGAGCGATTGCTTGCCTGAACAGAAAGTCCATGAAGTCGAACGGTTGCGAGAGACATACGGCTCGATCGCCATGGTCGGTGACGGGGTGAACGATGCACCGGCGATGGCGAAAGCAGACGTCGGCATTGCGATGGGCTCTGGTACGGACGTCGCGATCGAAACGTCGGATATCGTGTTAATGAATAATGAGTTGAAAAATATTTCAATGACCTTTAATTTATCGACGCGTTTAAATCGCATTGTGAAACAAAACCTCGTATTCTCTGTTGCGGTTATTTTGTTACTCATTGTCGCGAACTTTTCGCAAAACTTAACCTTACCATACGGCGTTGTCGCGCATGAAGGCAGTACGATTTTAGTGATATTGAACGGATTACGTTTGTTGAAAGAATAATGGAGCGGCGCTAGGCTTATAGAAGTCTAGCGTTTTTTCGTTGCATAGAGATGGTGATACGGCGAAAATATGGGCGGATACAGCGAAATTTTGTTTTGATACGGCGAAAATTTAAGGCGATACGGCGAAATTTCGGAAAAATACGGCGAAATCTAGCGATTATACGGCGAAACTCAGCTGGACGTGATTTTGGTTTGTCTTCGTATGGATATCGCTTATAATATAAGGTAAAGGGGTTGAGCAAATGGAAGGAACGAGGGAGAGAAATCAAGCGGTTGATGCGATCCGTGGGTTTGCGTTGTTTGGCATTTTAGTCGTGAACGTGCTGTCGTTTCATTCGCCGCATTTTATGTACGGCGGGTCGGATGCGTTTTATGATGGAGCGGGTAGTGGCTGGCTGATGGCAATGATTGATATGTTTTTCCAGGCGAGTTTTTATCCGTTGTTTGCGATGTTGTTCGGGCTCGGGCTGGCGTTGATGGCGAGGCGACTGCAGGAGCGGGAACCTGAAGATATGAAGCGAGTGCTTAGGCGGCGGATGTTAGCGCTCGGGTTGTTCGGGTTGTTGCATGGGTTGCTGATTTGGTACGGCGATATTTTGTTAACATATAGTATTGTTGGGTTGCTGACGATCCCACTCATACATAAATCGATTCGGACGCTGGTGACGTGGGCGGTGTCGATGTTAGGTAGCGTGACGGTGTTGATGACGCTTATGAATTACGGCATGCGTGATTATTTGAGTTCGTATCGTGACACGGCCGCGATCCAGCAGTCGATGAATCTTTATGATGGTAGTTATGCAGATATTTTGTCGCGTAATGTGATAGATTGGCAAGTGATGTTTAATCCGGTGCAAATCTTGATCATGGTGCTTACGATTATGCCGATGTTTTTGCTCGGTGTAATTGTCGTGAAAGCGGGCTGGGTAGATGAACCGAAACGTCATGCGCAGGTGATGACGAAATGGCTCATCGTATCTGCAGTGATTTTCTTCCTCTTTAAAATAGCCCCGCATTTTGTGGGCAATCCGGCTTGGTTTGATTTTACGAAGCAGAGTATCGGCGGTTCGTTCTCGAGTTTCTTTTACTTTTTAGTCGGCATGTTTGTATTGCCTAAGTTGAACGTGGCGTGGCTTGCGGCTGTCGGGAAATTGTCGCTAACGAATTATTTAACCCAATCGTTGATCGCGTTTCTGTTCTTTTATGGGGTTGGATTTGGGTTTTATGGTGATCTGCAATTGGCGCAATTAATGGTGTATGTTTTGGTTGTTTATAGTTTGCAAGTCTTGTTTAGCAATCTGTACGTTGCGCAGTTTCGATATGGTCCGTTTGAATGGGTGTATCGAACGCTCACTTACGGTCAGAAACAACCAATACGTCGGTCGAAATCGTCATAAGTTTTTGATGGTGTTTTAGGCTAAATTTAGATACAATATAGGACGGAATGATCGAAAAAAGGTAGAGGTGGATTATGAACGAAGTAACGATAAAGGACGTGTTATCACGCTTGTTCACATTATTGGTGGGTGTGATGATATTAGTGATGCTTAACATGAACGGAGACGTTTTTCATCCGCTCATGGTTGGTCAAATCACGGAGTTTACGATTATTTTATTATTGTTATGTGGCACGATGTATATGGCGATGTATATCGGCGAATTGGTTGATAAAATTCGTTTTAGTCTGCCGATTCAAATTGTCGGTAGTGTCACGATGTTAAGTTATTTTACGTATTTATTGATCGGATAAAGGAGAGGCAAGAATGAGCGAAACAGGACGAAAATTATTGATTGCAGAAATTATATTTTCATTCGGGACGATGTTTTTAATCGTTTTGAATTTTGTATTAAATAATTCAGCTTATATGACAACGGCTTTGATCACAGGAAGTGTTATGCTCGGCTTAATGTCGGCGCGACGCTTTGTTGATGGGAAAAAAGGTCTTGCCGCGTTCATCGGGGTATTAGCATTGTTTGTGTTTTTCAGTGCGATATTGGAATTTGTATAAAATGGAATGTGTTTAGCGCTTGAGTGGTAGAGCTTGAGCGCTTTTTTTGTGGGGATACGGCGAAATATTGCGGCTATACGGCGGAAATGCGGGTTGATACGGCGAAATTTTGCTTTAATACGGCGGTATTCATAAATTATACGGCGAAAATCCTTAAATATACGGCGAAATCGCTAAATCATATAAAAAAGCCTTGAATCGGGGGTCTGATTCAAGGCTTTTTACGGCTAATATATCAATTATGAATCACTGTTTAGTAAATATTGCTCTAAGTCGTCGAGCATGAGGTTGGCAGCTCTGACGCCACCTGCTGTATTCCAGATTGTGTCGCTTACTTCGTGGACGTTACCAGCTTCAACAGCGCTTAAGTTGTTCCAAAGTGGGTCGTTAATCCATTCTTCTTCGACTGTGGATGCTTCGCCGTCGCCTGTTTCATACGTGAAGTAGAAAATGACGTCGCCATCCATTTCGTCGATACGTTCTTTCGTGACGTTTTTCGCTGCGAAGTCGTCTTTATCTTGTGCTTCTGGGCGTTCAAGTCCGATTTCTTCTAAAATAATGCCGGAGAATGAGTCTTTATGGTAAATACGCACATCGCCTGCCATGAAACGGACGATTGAGACTTTCGTGTCAAGTTTGCCGTTCTCTTCAAGATCGCTCGCTAGTTGATCAACACGATTGTTGTATTCGTCTAACACTTCTTGGCCTTTCTCTGGCATGCCAACTGCTTCAGCGATTAATTCGAAGTTCACTTTCCAGTCACCACGTAATGTTTCTTCAAAAACAGTTGGAGCAATCGCGCTTAGCTGTTCGTACTGATCTTCTTGACGCATTTTGTTACCGATAATTAAATCTGGGTCTAATTCGGCGATGCTTTCAAGTGAGATGTCGTTTTCTAAACCGACAACGTTAACGCCTTCCATGTCGTCTTCAATATGGTCGTACCAAGGGTCACCTGTCCATGATTGAACAGCTCCAACTGGTGTGATGCCTAATGATAGAAGTGCTTCTGTTCCGTGGTTCGTTAAAATCACGATATCTTCAGGTTGCCCTTCGATTTCGGTTTCACCCATTGCGTGTTCCACGACGTATGAGCTGTTTTCTTCTGAATCGTTGGATGAATCCTCAGATGATTCGTTGTTTTGTTCTTCTGATGTGTCTTCGCTTCCGTCATTGCCTGTTGTCTCTTCATTATTATCGCTACCGCAAGCAGCTAAGAAGAGGGTGAAGGCGACGAACGCGACTAAAATCCATAATTTCTTCATGAATCCTACCCCTTTATCTTGTTTGTTTTGATGATAATGATTATCATTTACGGTTATTATCATATACGGACTTAATGATAATGTCAATAAATAATTGATAATGAATTTCAATTAAATTGACATTCATTATCAATTAGCGTAATATGGGTGGTGAACGAGAAGGTTTATGAAAGGTCTATCTCAACGATGTTAAAAAACAACGCACTTAAAGGGCTAGGAATTGTAGTTGGATTGATCATGGTGCTCATCTTAATGTGGGCGAGTGTCTTGTACGGTTATACTGATATTACGACACAGATGATCATTGACTCGTTTATAAATTTCGATGAATCGAATGAACATTATATTATTCAAGACAACCGAATACCACGTTCACTGATCGCAGCGGCTGTTGGGGCTAGTTTGGCCATTGCCGGTGCGATTATGCAAGGACTCACGAATAACCCGCTTGCGTCACCGACGATATTCGGAGTGAATGCGGGTGCCAGTTTCTTTGTTGTATTTGGTGTGACATTTATCGGTATCACATCGCTTCAATCATTCGCATGGTTTGCATTTGCGGGTGCAGCTGTTGCGGCTGTCACGGTTTATTTTTTAGGATCGCTCGGCAGTGACGGCTTAACACCGATTAAAATCACGCTAGCAGGGGCTGCGATTGCAGCGCTTTTCTCATCGATGACGCAAGGGATGCTTGCGATGAATGAGACGGCGCTTGAACAAGTGCTGTTTTGGCTGACAGGGTCCGTGCAAGGGCGTAGCTTAGACATTCTGATGTCAGTCCTGCCTTATTTAATAGTCGGCTGGCTGATCGCGTTATTTATAGGAAAACATTTAAATGTGTTAGCGATGGGCGAGGAAATGGCGAAAGGATTAGGGCAAAAAACATATTTAGTGAAATTAGCTGGCGCGCTCGTTGTCGTCTTACTCGCAGGTGGTGCGGTTGCGATTGCGGGACCGATTGGATTTATCGGTATTGTCATTCCGCATATTGCGAGATGGTTTGCTGGCATTAGTTACAGCTGGGTCATACCGTTTAGCGCGTTACTCGGTGCGATGTTACTGCTGATGGCAGACATTGCGGCGCGTTATGTCATTTATCCGCAAGAAGCACCAGTTGGCGTGATGATCGCGTTAGTTGGGGCTCCCTTCTTTATTTATATAGCAAGGAGGGGGATCAATGAATAACCAACAGTTTCCGTTTCGATTTGGAAAAGTATCCTTTTTATTTGATAAAAAATCATTTTATATCATATCCTTGTTAACAGTCTTGGCTATCGTGACGATGGTTATTAGTTTAGGCATCGGCCAGTTGTTTATTTCACCGGTCGACGTCATTCGTGCGATTTTAGGTCAAGGTACTGACATGCAAAACTTAGTCGTCAATTCGTTCCGGATGCCCCGTATTTTACTGTCGATGTTAGCGGGTGCGGCACTTGCGATGTCGGGTGCGATTTTGCAAGGGTTGATTCGAAACCCACTCGCGTCACCTGACATTATCGGGATTACGGGCGGTGCAGCGTTAACGACGGTCATGTTTTTAGCGATTTATACAGACCGAAGTAATACGCTCACGCTGAGCATTCATTGGATGCCCCTCGCGTCGTTTGTTGGCGCGGTATCAATCGGATTTCTCGTCTATTTTCTAGCACGGAAAAACGGACGAATAACGCCGTTTCGACTCGTGTTGATCGGTGTCGGGATTGCCGCTGCGGCAGATGCCTTAACGTCATTGTTAATGATTTTAGGGCCGATTCACTCCGCGTCTAAAGCGACGATTTGGCTGACAGGTAGTGTGAACGGGACGAATTGGAATGAAGTAATCACACTCGCCCCGTGGGTGTTTGGGATTACGTTTATATTATTTATCTATACACGACGGTTGAACATGCAAGAGCTCGGTGAAGATTTAGCGAAAAACGCTGGGCAGTTAGTTCAACGCGATCGGTTTACATTGTTATTATTGAGTACATCGCTTGCAGGTGGTGCAGTTGCGTTTGCGGGTGGAATTGGATTCGTAGGCTTGATGGCGCCACATATTGCACGGAAGATTATCGGTTCGGCTTTTGGCGCATTGATTCCGGTGTCAGCATTAGTGGGTGGCATGATTGTCGTCATAGCTGATATTTTAGCGCGGATGTTGTTTATGCCGCTTGAAGTGCCAGTCGGGGTGTTCACCTCGATAATCGGGGCACCGTATTTTATTTACTTATTGTTCAAAAGTCGAAAATAATTGGTTTGCTGAGAGGGGTTTGTTTTATGAAAGCCATTCAAACAGAACAGCTGTCACTCGGGTATAAAGATGAATTGATCATTGAGGAGTTGGATTTAACGATTCCAAAAGGTGAGATTACCGTTTTCATCGGGAGTAACGGGTGTGGGAAGTCGACGTTATTGAAGTCGCTTGCGCGTTTGTTAAAACCGAAAGACGGATCGGTTGAATTAGACGGAAAAGATATCGATAAAACATCAACGAAAGACATTGCGCGTCAACTCGCGATTATGCCGCAGTCTCCGACGGCTCCTGAAGGCTTAACGGTACTGCAACTCGTGAAACAAGGGCGTTATCCGTATCAGAGTTGGTATAGACAATGGTCGGAAAAAGACGAAGAAGCGGTTCAGTATGCGCTCGAGGTGACAGGCATTAAAGAGTTTGAAGATCGCACGGTTGATTCATTATCTGGCGGTCAGCGTCAGCGCGCGTGGATTGCGATGACGTTGGCACAAGATACGGATATTATTTTACTCGATGAGCCGACGACGTTTTTAGATTTGACTCACCAAATTGATATTTTAGATTTGTTAAGTGATTTGAATGAACAAGAAGGTCGCACGATTGTGATGGTCTTGCACGATTTGAATTTAGCGTGTCGTTATGCGGACCACATTGTCGCAATTGAAGGCAAGAGTGTCTTTGAACAAGGCGACCCTGATGAGATTATTACACCACAATTGATTCATTCGGTGTTTGGTCTGCAATGCCAAGTGACGTGTGATCCGATTTGTGGAGCGCCGATGTGCATTCCATACAGTAAGCAACGGCAAATGAAAGGTGCCAATCGCTATGCCACACAACAAGTTCAAGCCAATTGATCTAGCGTTTTTACGCGACCATTTTCGTGTCGTGACAGAGCCGGTTGACGGCCAACATGTTGTGAATGATTTGCTAGACGAAGCGTATCTTTCGGATGTAATCGCGGAGATTAAGCCGAGTTTTGCGACAGATCGCGACTTTGTCGTTGGCTCGCAACTGATGAAGCGTCTCGGCTATTTGCTGATTGTGCCAGCTTTGTATTCTTTTTCGACTGAGCGGGTGGCGATGCCGCTTGATTGGTCACGTGTCGCTCTCGTTTCGAAAATGAATGGCGAGCTGTGGCTCCCGGAACTATATGTGGCTGACGATGTTGGTTATGATTGTGCAGAGGATTTAGCCGCTAGTCGCGAGCCGTTTTTTGATCAGTTATTCCGGCAGTTAGCTTCGTTAGTTCAGGCAGTGTCGAATGTGTCGAACGTGCCGCGACCGATTTTGTGGGAAAACGTCATGGTTTATGTGTATTGGATGTATGAAACGGTTGTCAATTGGCATCATGATGAAGCGACCGTGAATCAATTCCATGATGATTTTAATGTGTTAATTCACCAGTTATCGCCAGACGTGTTTGGCGAACGATTTAACCCGATTAAACGTTTTTACAATGGCTATCATTATATTGAACCCGAGCAAACCTTTCGCCGCGTGCGTACGACGTGTTGTTTTAATTACGAAGCGTCGAGTGAAGGCAAGTATTGCAAAGGCTGTCCGAAATTAGAAGTCAATAAGGAAGCATGCCGAGCAACACGCGAAACGATGCGGCAACAATCGAATAGTTACTCAACGTAATGGACTAACTCGTTTCTATGGAAGCGAGTTTTTTGTTTTTTAGAAGGTGGATTGAGGGGGGATACGGCGAAATTTTGCGTTGATACGGCGAAATTTCAAAAGGATACGGCGAAAAAGCGTTCGTATACGGCGATTTTGCGACAATATACGGCGAAATCTAGCCAAAATACGGTGAAATGTGATTTTGGACGATAAAAAACTCAATGCCGACTGTTTGGCATTGAGTTTTTCTCATGATTATAAAACTTCTTTGATTTTGTCGATCGCCCAGCGTAGGTCGTCTTTCTCGATAATGAGAGGTGGGGCGAATCGGATGACATTGTCGTGCGTTTCTTTACATAATAAGCCTTTTTCTTTGAGCTGTTCACAGTATTTGCGAGCGGGTTCGTTTAGTTCGACGCCGATGAATAGCCCTTTACCGCGGACTTCTTTGATAATCGGGTTATCGATTGAACGTAGCTCGTCTAGCATGTATTGGCCGAGTTCGAGTGAGCGTTCGGCAAGTTTTTCTTCTTCTAATACGTCAAGCGATGCGACAGATA
The DNA here is from genome assembly GCF_040545925.1 of Alkalibacillus flavidus. NCBI lineage: Bacteria > Bacillati > Bacillota > Bacilli > Caryophanales > Bacillaceae > Alkalibacillus > Alkalibacillus flavidus. The sequence continues at coordinate 120,231 of NZ_JBEPMX010000006.1, read as the reverse complement.
CGGCGCTTGCGAGTGGGTTACCGCCGAATGTTGAGCCGTGTGAGCCTGGGTTGAATACGCCTAAAATATCTTCGTTCGCCACAACGCATGAAATCGGGAATACGCCGCCGCCTAATGCTTTACCGAGAATGAGAATGTCTGGTTCGACATCTTCCCAGTCACACGCGAACATTTTACCAGTACGGGCTAGGCCTGCTTGGATTTCGTCCGCAACAAATAAGACGTTGTTGTCGTGGCAAATGTCGTAAGCTTCTTTTAGGAAACCTTCTGGTGGCATGATGATGCCTGCTTCACCTTGGATCGGTTCGAGTAAAAAGCCGGCTGTGTTTTCTGTAATGGCCTCGCGTAAAGCATCCGTATCACCATAAGGGACAAGCTTGATGCCTGGCATGAGTGGGCCGAATCCGCGCTGGTTGTCAGCTTCAGATGATAGTGATACAGCTGACATCGTACGGCCGTGGAAGTTGCCGACGCAGGCGATGATTTCGGCTTTATCTTCTTCAACGCCTTTCACATCATATGCCCAGCGACGCATCGCTTTAATGGCCGTTTCCACAGCTTCTGCGCCTGTGTTCATCGGAAGCGCCATGTCTTTGTTGGTTAGTTTACAAATCTTTTCGTACCAAGGGCCGAGTTGGTCGTTATGGAATGCGCGCGATGTTAATGTAACGCGGTCGGCTTGATCTTTTAACGCCTGAATGATTTTCGGGTGGCGGTGGCCTTGGTTAACCGCTGAGTAGGCACTTAACATATCAAGGTAACGATTACCTTCTGGGTCTTCCACCCAAATCCCTTCTGCTTTCGATACGACGATCGGGAGTGGCTTGTAGTTGTTTGCTCCGAAATGGTCGGTTTGTTGAATAATCTCTTCACTGCTTCGTGTCATGAAATCCCTCCTAGAAAAATAACGCGGGAGATGTTCGTCTCCGCGGATATGATAAGGCTTACACTAACTGTTATTATACCTGTTTGCTGTGATTGTTTCAAAGTTGTCAACAAAATTATCGCCATAAATTTCAAATCATGATAAGATGGAAACAGATTATGAAGGAGGTATATGTGATGGACGCAACACAAATGGCACTTATACATATTGTTTCATGGAGCGTTGGATTAATTCTATTCTTCGTCGCTTACACAATGATTAAACAAGGTAAAGCGGAGAAGCCGATTAAAATCACACAAATGGTTTTACGCGTCTTTTATTTACTGATTATCGCAACGGGTGCGGATTTATTTTTCAATCATTATGGAATGAATGTAGAAGATACGCAGTTTAGCGAATACATTATTAAAATGGTCGCTGGTATTTGGGTGATTGCCGCAATTGAGATGACGTTAGCGAAAGCGAAGAAAGGCAAAAAAGAATTTTCCGGTTGGTTACAATTAGTCGTGGCCCTTATTCTTGTATTAGTTTTAGGGTTTGCACGACTGCCATTCGGATTTTTACCGTAAGACAAAGTCCCGTTTTGGGGCTTTTCTTATGTGAGGTAATTTTTGATTGAAGAGAGGGAGCAACGATGAAACGACTGATCACAAGTGCTGTGTTCGTCATCGTCATGTTAAGTATTTTTCCGATAGTTGGACAGGCTGATGAGGACGAGCGCCGGCAATATTATTATGTGTTAGTTGACCGTTTTCAAAACTCAACTGAAGTGACTGAAGAGGGTGTCGACCGCGATGATCCGGACGCGTTTCATGGTGGTGACTTGCGTGGATTGCAGGAGCGAGTCGATCATTTTGTTGATTTAGGGATCACGGATGTCGTCGTCTCGCCACTCTTTGCGAGTCATAATTATACGGGGGCGCCGGTATTAAATTACGAGCAAATTCAGGCGACGTTTGGCACGCGTGAAGATGTGTCAGATACTGTTGAAGCGTTTCATGATGAAGGGCTGAATGTTATCGTTCATCTACCATTGGATGCGGTGAGTGACTCGAGTCCGCTCATGAGTGAAGATTGGGTTAGTGATGATGGCGAGCTTGATTTGACAAGCGGTTCAGCAGCGGATTATTTTTCCGAATTAGTGACGACGTGGCAGTCTGAGTTTAATGTGGATGGTTTTTATGTAGAGGATGTTGCGGATGTGCCGACATCGTTTTTAGAGACGGTGACTGGTGCGAGTGATGATTTATTTTGGATCGGTGAAGCAGGTGAATTGTCGGCAGATGATGCAGATGGGTTGATGAATGCTGGCATGGATCGCATTGTGAATCGTGATTTTGACGATGATGCAAAAGATTATTTTTATGATATTAATACGGATATGTCGTTATTGTTAGATGATCCACTTCGTAGTCGTGAAGATGTTGTGCATTATATGGATTCCTATTCGACAGACCGATTTACGAATGCGATGGAAGAAAGTGGCCTTCATCCGATTACGCGTTGGAAGATGGCGCTGACTTATTTGTATATGACGCCGAATGAGCCGTGGTTGTATCAAGGCGCTGAGCATACAGCGACGGGCCAGATTGAAGACGGCTCGACGCATGATATGATGAATTTCTTAGCTGGTGACGATCAAGTGACGAAGCATATTGAAAAATTGGCGAATATTAATGAGAACTTCGCGGCGGTCCGCGATGGTGAAATGAATGTTTTACACCAAGATGATAATTTCCTCGTGTTTGAACGCGTGTTAGACGATGACCGAGTGATCGTGACGATTAATAATAGCGCTGAGTTTCGAAAAGCAGATTTAGATCATTTAGATAGTGGGCTGGAACTGCGTGGTTTGATTTTGAATGACTTAGTTCGTGAAAACGATGATGGAACCTATACGGTTAGTTTAGAACGTGAATCGACGAATGTGTATAACGTACAAGCGAGCCAAGGCGTCAATTGGTTGCTCGTGTCGATTTTCGGTGGTGTAATGGGACTGTTCGTCGTGTTTGCGATTGTTATTTACATGAAAAATGCGAAAGAACGTCGGAAAGCTTAACCTTCCTTGATTAAGGAAGGTTATTTTTTTGCCTTTCGCCCGATTTATGAGATAATTCGCTATATTTATCTCATAACTAGCTAGAGTTATCTCAAAAATATGGCGACTTATTTCAAAACTAGAGCGAGTTATTTAAAAAGTAGATGTGCAAGTGTGGGTTAAGCGTGTTAAGATAAAAATAAATACCCGATTCGGACGGTTAACGACCGTCGAAAACGGGTATGACATAACTATCTCCATTAACTCTTGGGCGCGTCATCTAAAAAGAAGAGTGCGATGGTGCCTGGTCCTGCGTGTGCTCCGATTGCTGAGCCGATCGGATAAATAATAATTTCTTTCGGTTGGTATTTATCGCGGATTTGGTTTGCCAGTTCTTGGGCGCGTTTTTCATCGTCACCATGTGTGATGGCGATCGTTTGATCATGGAAATGTTGTCCGCGCTCTTGCACGACATCAGCCATGCGACCGATGACTTTTTTGGCGCCACGAATTTTTTCTAGTGGCACGAGTTTCCCGTCTTCAACGTGGAGAAGCGGTTTAATTTTTAACATCCCACCGACAAACGCTTGTGCTTTACTGACCCGTCCACCGCGTTGTAAATATTCTAAATCATCAACGGTAAAGATATGAACGATGTGATTTACATAATAATGTGCAGTATCTAACACGTCTTGTACACTTTGTCCATCAGCAATGGCTTTCGCAGTATAGTACGCAATTAAGCCATGTCCCATCGAAGCGGCTCTCGTATCAATGACGTAAATTTCGGCATCGGGGTTTTGGTCATCGATCTGCTGTTTGGCAATCATGGCGCTTTGAAATGTTCCGGACAATTCAGATGAAAACGCTAAATAAATAACCGGGCGTCCTTCGTCGGTGTAAGTTTTAAATCGTTCATAAAATGCATCTGGTGTCACTTGCGCTGTCTTAGGTGCTGAACCGCTACGCATCGCGTTATAGACATCTTGAGAGCTAATCGTGTCTCGGTCATAGTAATCTTGTCCATCAAGATGTACAGTCAGCGAGACGAGGTCAATATCGTATTCCTCTAAAATGTTTTGGGGTAGATCGGAACCTGAATCAACAATTAATTTCATACTCATAGGTTTCCTCCTCGTTCAACTAAACGATCATTATTATATTTAAGTTTAATAGGACGGCGAGCAAACGTCAATGTCAGTCAGGAGGCTATTATGTTTATATTTGAAGCAAAACGATTCATTATTGTGATTATTGGCGCGATTTTTAATGCCATTTCACTAAACTTTTTCTTAGAACAAGCGAACGTATTCGCCAGTGGCTTTACAGGTGTCGCTCAAATTTCCGCAAGTATTGCAACGGATTTTTTCGACATTGATATTAGTACAGGTGTCCTCTTATTCTTACTCAATATTCCGGTTGCGATTTTAGGCTGGATTAAAGTCGGTCGTGGTTTTACGATTTATAGTATTTTGTCAGTTATTTTTATGACAATCTTTTTAGAAACGATTCCGATTCAAGGATTATCGGATAATATTTTACTAAATGCCGTTTTTGGTGGTATCTTTGGCGGTTTTGGTGTTGGTATCACGTTGAAATGGGGTGCGTCGACTGGCGGTATGGATATCGTCGCGATGGTGCTCTCCCGAATGAAGGATCGTCCGATTGGGATTTACTTTTTAACGTTAAACGGGGCGATCATTGTGTTAGCGGGTATGGTGTATGACCCTGAGAAGGCGTTGTATACGCTTGTGACGCTTTATGTGACAACACGTGTGATTGATGCGATTCATACACGTCACGAGAAATTAACGGCGATGATTGTAACAGCGAAGGGACAAGAAGTGACAAAAGCGATTCATGCCAATATGGTGCGCGGGATTACGCGTTTGCCAGCGCGAGGAGCGTTTACGGATGAAGACCGCGAGATGCTCATGATTGTTGTCACGCGCTATGAATTATATGACTTAGAAAATATCGTGCGTGAAGCGGATCCGAACTCGTTTACGAATATTGTACAGACGACTGGTATTTTCGGTTTCTTTAGACGCGAAGATGAAAAAGTGTAACATGAGCTATCATGTGAGCGTCTGATCTTTAAAAAGAACATGAGGTGACAGCAATGACAAAATGGATGGTGACATGGGTGATGCTTGGATTGTTTCTAATGTTAGCTGCGTGTAATGGTGGAAATGAGGCATCGCAAGGTGATGATACGTCCGGGGCTAATGAGGATCATCAGGAACCGTCTGAAGAAGAGCAAGACGGTAGTGACGCTGATATCGACGCGTTGTTAGACCAATTGACGTTTGATGCGAGTGCGTCAGTTGATGGTGGACGTGTTAAGTTTGAAATGGCCTTATCAAATGACGGGGACGAGGCGCTGGATTTAACCTTCTCGTCTGGGCAAAAATTCGAAGTCGTCGTGACGAACCCTGAAACGAATGAAGGCGTTTATCGTTATTCGGCAAGCCAAATGTTCACAGAAGCTATTGAAACGATGACGATTGAAGCGGGCGAAACAGTAGAGTTCTCAGATACGTGGCTCGTGAGTGAAAGCGCGAGTCAAGTGTCGGATGGGACGTATGAGGCGACTATCGAATTGGTGCCGACGCATGTGAATGACATGGAATTGGACGGGACTCCGCTTAGCCAAACGGTTCAGTTTGATTTAACAAGTGCCAATGTTGAAGCGGATGAGAACCCACTTGAATCTGAGGATAATGAGAATTCAGGTGCGAGTGATGAGCAAACAACAGGCGAGACAGACAGCTTCGTGAGACATTTTAACGTTGAAGGATCTGATGGCACGTATTCGATTTCAGGTGAGGTCAATGCTCAGTCTGATACACTTCAGTACTATGTGGAAGACGGGCATTACGTGTTAGTGAATGAAACGTTGGAATTGGAAGAGGTTGACGGTTGGCAATCATTTAGTATGGATGTGACGATCGAGGAGATGCCTGAATATGGCGCGATAACCCTATATTTGTTTGAGACGGATGAATCGGGTAACCCTTCGCGCGAGTTTTTTGAAACGCTTGAGACGATTGAATAAAAAAAGTTGGCTTAGTTTATGCAACTAAGCCAACTGATTTAGTATCCGTAGCTCTCAATTAATTGTTCGACTTTTGGTGATAAGGTATCCCAGTCGGCATCAAATTGTTTATTAACGGTAATAAAATTATAATATCCAAATACGTTGTCGACACCGTCTAAATTCATAAGGTTGTTTAAAATGTCGAAGTCACTCGTTTCACCTTGCATCACTGAAATACTGTCGTCACCTTCAAAAATAACGTTATCAACTGTGAATTTCATCGCATTTGGATTCGGTGTAGGCTCTGCAATTACAGCCATTGTCAATCCCTCCCTGAATTTCTCTCTTTTATATTAGCACGAATTAAGCGTTAGCAAAAGTAACAGCTCTACAAAACTATAATGAAAGCGAGGCAATTTTATTGCGATATTTATCGATTGCACTCGTTGTAGGATTATTGTCATCTACAGCGATGAGTTTGTATTTATTTATGATTCAGTCCTTTACGGATAAGGCCTTATATACGCTATTATTGAATATTGATTTTATTTATATACCGAGTGAGACGATTCCGGATAATTTTTTTGCCGCCTTTGAATACGCGCTTCACGTGTTAGTCGCGACGATTATCGTCACGTTTTATTTGTATATCGTGACGAAGCGAGAATCGTTTTGGAATCGTCGGGTAGAGATCGCTGGCTTGTTGTCATTTTTCGCGTTTTTAACGTATTTTCCGTTAACCATACTTGCGAAAACAGAGACGCCAGCTGTTGATGATATTATGGCGATTTTTGATTGGTTTGTCGCTCACGTGATTTTCTTTTTTATCATGGTGTATGTGAGCGACTGGTTGCTCGTCCGACGTACGCCGAAGCATGATCGTTAAACGTCTTCTGGCAGTTTTGTTATATTGATATCGTCAAAATAGTGCTCGAGCAATGTGTTGGTGATGGTACCTGGTGTGCCGTCACCTATTTTTTTGTCGTCAATGGACACGACAGGTTTGATTTCAGCGGATGTGGACGTGACGAAAACTTCATCAGCTTGTTTCAACGTGTTGAGACTGAATACTTCGATTTGGTATGGAATGTTTAGTTTGTCTGCCAAATTCAGTAAATATCGACGCGTAATGCCGTTTAAAATATAATGATCGGCTGGATGAGTGACAAGTGTGCCATCTCGTACGATGAACACATTCGTCGATGATCCTTCTGTCACATGGATTTCATCACGGTAAAAAATTGCTTCACTCGCCCCGGCGTTGAGCGCTTTTTGTTTTGTCATCACGTTGCCGAGTAAGTTTAAACTTTTAATGTCGCAACGTAGCCACCGGAAATCTTTCGCGGTGATCGTGTGAATGCCGTTTTGTTGATCGTCTAAAGGCCGCTTTAGGTTAAGCGGGTACGCGATAAGGGTAGGCGCTTGTTTGTCAGGATACGGGTGATTTCGCGGTGCGACGCCGCGTGTGATTTGCAAATAGACGCCACCATCTTGGATATGATTGTGTTCGATTAAGTCGTTAAGCCGCGCTTTGACGTTATTCACTTGGACATCAAAGTCGATTTCTGCTTCATTTAAACTGTATTGTAAACGGTCTAAATGATCATCAAGTAAAAACCACTGTCCGTCATAATAGCGGATCACTTCATAGACACCATCGCCAAATTGATAACCACGGTCTTCAATATCGACAACCGCTTCATCCCGGTCGATAAATGTTTGATTATGTAGCACTAACATGTTTGTCATCTCCTTATTCGTCTTCACTGTTTAATCTAATCCTAGAGGAAAATAGGGGCGATGTAAATATGGCTGTTGGCTTAGATTTTAGCGGCACATGATGGCGGTGGATGTTGGATTTTGATGTGATACGGCGACATTTTTCCGGTATACGGCGATTTTTTGATATGATACGGCGCTATATCATGATGATACAGCGATTTACCGAGAGGATACGGCGAAATTCGGAAATTATACGGCGAAATCATGGTTCGATACGGCGAAAACCGGAATCTCGGAGAATTAAAAACGCCACACGGATTAATAGTGTGGCGTTTCATCTCAATTATACGATTCGTTTTCGGATGTAAGTACTGCCATAGTCAATCAGGGTAACGACGACGATAATGACGAGCAGGATCATGCCCATATCGCTCCAGTTACGGTTACTATAGGCGAAGAAGATCATCGTACCGATACCACCTGCGCCGACGTAACCGAGAATCGTCGAGGCACGCACGTCAATTTCGAAACGGTAGATCGCATAGGATAAAAATTCAGGGATAACTTGCGGAATAATCCCGTGAAACATAATTTGAATTTTATTCGCGCCGTTTGCTTGCATCGCTTCAACGACATTCATGTCAATTGACTCGAGCACTTCGGCGTACAATTTACCGAGCATGCCGGTTGACCCGATCGCAATCGCCAAAATACCTGCGAATGGATTGGGCCCGACGACAACGACGAACATGATTGCCAAAATGATTTCTGGAAAGGCACGAACCGCACTTAAAATCCACTTACCGACCGTAGATAAAAAGCGATTGTTCGTCATATTAATTGCAGCTAAAAAACCGAGCGGAACCGCTAAGATGGCCGCAGCTAAAGAGCCGACGTAAGCGATGAAGACTGTTTCGATCATTTTTTCGATGACTTCACCAGCGCGTGCCCAGTTAGGTGAGAATAACTGGGGAACGACGACATTATAGTTAGAAGCAAAGCGGTTGAATGCTTCCTTCCAATCAATATCGATCGACATAAATGTCCAGATATACATAACAAGAACAGCAGCGGCAATGGAGACGCGTTTGATTTTCTTTTCAGTTGGTATATGTTTTTTTGGAGGTTGTTCGTTAGCCATTAGATAATCGCCTCCCTAATCTTCGTGCTGATGTATTCAATGATGACGACAACAACGAATATCACTAAAATAATCGTCATCACAGCACCGTAATTGTTGAAGCTAAACTGACTCATTAAGAGTTGGCCGATACCACCTGCACCGACTAAGCCGATGACGACAGATGCACGAATATTGATTTCAAACACGTACAGCGCAAATGACGTGAACTGTGGTGCAACTTGAGGCATGACGCCATATGCGATGGATTGAATCGTGTTTGCACCTGAGGCACGCATCGCTTCGATTGGTTGCATATCAATCGCTTCGACTGTCTCACTAATTAATTTAGCTAAAATGCCGAGTGAGAATATGAACAAGGCAACAATACCGCCGATTGGGCCTGTTCCGAAAATACCGACGAAAATAACCGCTAATACAACATCAGGAATCGTCCGTAAAATATTCATGATGAGGCGTGTCGCATTGTAAATAAACCAATTTTGTGTAATGTTATTGGCCGCTAGTAAACTGACCGGAATGACGATAATTGTTGAAAATGTCGAGGCGATGATCGCCATGTGGATCGTTTCAATCAACCGGTCAAACGCCGGGCCTAACACGTCCATATTAATAGGAAATAATTTGTCGATGATTTGCCCCATATTCGTAAAGCCCATAATCAAATCGCCGAAATCAACACCTGTCGTCCGGGAACTGTACCATAGGAAAAATAAGATGATGAAAAAGACGAGTGAAATTTTCGCTTTAGCTCGCCACGGTGACAGCATTGGTGCATAAACGTCGTCGTTAAGGCCTGGTTTATTGATCTTGTTCGCCATCTTTTGCACCTCCGCGCAAATCATCTTCACGGATTGAACGACCATAAATTTCTTCAAATGTGGCTTCAGACACTTCTGAAACAGGTCCGTCAAAGACGACTTCACCTGATCTCATGCCGATAATACGATCAGCGTACTCCATCGCCATATCAATAAAGTGCAAGTTGACAATCGTCGTAATATTGTCTTCTTTATTGACTTTACGTAAATACTTCATCACTTGGTGTGATGTAGGCGGGTCGAGTGAAGCGACAGGCTCGTCCGCTAAAATATAATCAGGTTTTTGGGTTAATACACGAGCGATACTGACACGTTGTTGTTGACCACCTGATAACTGGTCGGCACGGCTATAGATTTTGTCATCAATATTGACGCGCTTTAAGCTTTCGTATGCGAGCGCTTTGTCGTCTTTGCTAAATAAATTGAACACCGAGCGCAATGTGCCAGTGTGGCCTAATCGCCCTGCTAATACGTTACGAAAAACGCTATTCCGTTTCACTAAATTATAGCTTTGGAAAATCATGCCGACTTTTGTCCGCAAGTCGCGCAATCCTTTGCTTTTATAATCTAAAATATTGTCGCCGCCGACTTTTAATTCACCAGCAGTCGGTGTGACGAGTCGGTTGATGCTTCGGATGAATGTCGATTTACCTGCGCCGGATAAGCCGACGATCACGACAAATTCACCATCTTCAATTGTTACATTGACGTCTTTAAGTCCCTGGTGCCCGTTAGGATAGACAAGGGATACATCATTGAATTCGATCATGTTCTTTCACCTCATGTCAGCCAAAAAGTATGTATAAATGATAAAAAAGTGTTAAATAGTAATTGGAAAGGGAGGTGTGACCCTCCCTTTCCATAACAAGGTGTTACTATTCAAGGCTAATGTTATCTTGGAAACGTTCGTATGTGTCTTCAACGACTTTATAATCTTCGTGTTCAGCTTCGACAATCGCATCCCACGTGTAGACATCGTTCATGACTTGAAGCATTTCGTCATCTTCGTTAAACGAGAGGAATGCTTCGCGAATCTCTGTGACAAGTTCTTCATCAAGTTCTGGAATGACGGATACGGTGTCGTTAGGAATTTCTTCAGTGTGTGCGATGACGCGAGTCTTATCTTTGATATCTGGGTAGTCTTCTTCTAAGTTATCGCGAACGTCATCGAATGTGGTTGCGACATCTGCACCACCTTCATAGACTTCGAGTGCTGCTGTGTCATGTGCACCAACGGCATTTGCTTCGCTGAAGAATTCACTTGTTAATTCTGCTTGAGATTCTAAATCAAATTTGTCCATTAACTGAGATGCTGGGAATAAAAAGCCTGAAGTTGAAGCGGCATCACCATATACCCATGATTTGCCTTCTAAATCTTCGAGTGATTCAATATCGGAATCTTCTTGTACGAGGTATTGTGCTTTGTAGGTTTCCGATCCGTGGCGTACGGATTTTAAAATAACTTCGACGTCATAATCTTGGTGGGCCATGACGTAACCGAATGCTGGGATTAAGCCGATATGTATTTGACCAGAGCCCATACCTTCAATTACTCCGTTGTAACTTGTCATCGTACGAGGTTCGACTTCTTTGTCCAAAATGTTACCTAATTCTTCTGCTAGCGGTTCTACTGTGTCAGCAATCGTTTCAGAATCTTGCGATGGAACGAAGCCCATCACCAATGTGTCAGGATCACCCTCATCTGCGCTACTTCCACACGCCGCTAAAAATGCCACAACTGCTAAAGCCATCAATCCAAGTAACTTTTTCACAATATGCTCCCCCTTGACCATGTATTATTGAAATCACCTTAATTATAAATAATGTGTGACATTAGTACAACACAATTTTAAAATTTTGATACAATTTTACGAAATCTTTACAAACGGTATGTAATGAGAGGGCGATTTGGACGGATTTGTTGTAGAAATGAAGTTGTTTACGGCGGAAATATGTCCTTATACGGCGAAAATTTGTGAGGATACGGCGATTTTTTGATGTGATACGGCGAAATTTGGTGCGGATACGGCGAAAATCGGAAAATATACGGCGAAATAGCGTGTACATACGGCGAACATGACAAAACGCCACAAGTTCAATCGTCTTGTGGCGTTTTGTGACGTTATTGATATTGATTTAATTGTTGTTCGAGTTGCTTCAATTCTTGTTCTTCTTCTGGTGAGCATTGTTCATAGGCGGATTGAATGCATTGTTGAACGGCTTGGATATCTTCTTGGTTTGCTTCGTGTGATTGATGTTGGTCACGCTTATTCGTTAAGTTTTGCATCGCTTGTCGAGCTTGGTTCATTAAATGTGCCATTAAAACCCTCCTCGATTGTAGACGTTTTGCTCTTTGCGTTTACGGTCTTGATCAGAAAACGCACGGCGACCGTGTTTCGCTTGTGGATTCACTTTGCGACCGGGATGTGGTTTTTTCTCGCGCATGAATGGACCTCCTCATGATGTGTGACGAGTGGCCAAGTCGTCGAAATCGAACACGATATGTCGCGTTCACGATTAGTATGGCTCAGCACGGTCACAATATGTTATACGATTGTTGGTAATGATGGAATGAAAATAAAAAAAGTGACCAGATAAAACATGGTCACTTGGAGAAACTATTTGGTTAAAATTGTTTGCGGTAAGCCTAAATACGTTTCTAAAAAGCGTGCAACGCCGTCATCGTGGTTCGAATGGGTAATTTCGTTGGCCATCGATTTCAGTTCGCCAATCCCGTTATCCATTGCAACACCGACGCCGGCATAATCGATCATTTCAAAATCGTTGTCTTCATCGCCAAAAGCAATAATCCGTTCTTGTGGAATGTCGTATTCTTTGGCAATTTTTTGGACGCCGACTGCTTTGTGTAAGTCAGAGCGAATGACTTCGATGACATGGAATGGTGCACCCCATTTACGGTGATCGACAATCGATGCGTGACGTTCGGTTAACGTGTTTCGGATGGAATCGATACGGTCGTCGAAAGGGTGGATTAATACAGATGACGGGTCTGTGGCTAAGTTTTGTTTCATGTTCCCGAAAATCGCCGGTGATTCCGTGCCTGCTTGGAAAAATTGCGTGATCTCGTGATTGTTTTGAAATTCAATGTACACTTGGTCCATAATTTCCGCCAAAATATTTTGCACACCGAAATCGTAACACGTGTCGACGATATCAAACGCAACCTCTCTTGGAAGCGGGGAATGTAAATGATCCCAGTTCGGCTGTTTCGGGTGGTGGACGAGAGCGCCGTTCATATTGACAATCGGCGTGTCGAGTCCGAGTTGTTGATAAAATTGACGGCTCACGCGGTACGGCCTGCCGGTTGCAATCGCAACGATGTGACCGGCTTTACGAGCTGCTTCGATTGTTTTTAACGTTCTATCGGAAATGATTTTATCGTTATTTAATAAAGTCCCATCTAAATCTAATGCAATAAGATGTTGCTTCATGGGTTTCACCTCAATTACCTTTTTGCGTTTTTCTAATTAAAGTATCATACCATATTTTGTGTCGTTTGTCACCTCGGCTTATTAATTGTTCTAGTTGTCTCACAGCTTAAATTACTTTATTATTATAGTCATAAAATGATTTCGAGGAGGGGACGACCATGGCTATTGTTATTGACGAACAAACCATTAACGATATACCTGCATTAATTATCCACGAACAAACGCAACAAGTGGCACCACTTCCGGTTATAGTCTACTTTCACGGGTTTACAAGTGCGAAAGAACAAAACTTACCAGTCGCCTATTTATTAGCTGAAGCTGGCTATCGTGTCGTATTACCAGAAGCATTGCATCACGGCGAACGCCAAGGTGATATATCGGATGAAGCGATTCAGTTTGAATTTTGGCGGGTTGTTGAGCAAAATATAAAAGATTTTTCTAATATAGAAACGTGGCTGACGAATCAAGCGTTGTTAGAGGCTGGACGAATCGGTGTCGCAGGGACAAGTATGGGTGGCATTTCGACAGCAGCTGCGTTAACGCAATATAGTCATATTCGAGCAGCTGGTATCATGATGGGCTCGGCGAATATGCAAGCGATGGCGAATTATTTATTAAAAGGTATTGAGGCGCAAGGGATTGAGTTGCCGTTTAGTGATGACGAATTGCAAGCACAGCTAGAAGCATTAAATCCAATCGACTTATCACAACAAATTGACGTACTGAACGACCGACCACTGTTTATTTGGCACGGGGAACAAGATGCCGTCGTTCCGTATGATCACGCCGTCGAATTTTACCAACAACTGCAAGAAGCGGGGGCTAAGCACGTCAAATTTGTTTCAGAGCCTGGGCGCGATCATAAAGTGAGTCGAGAAGCGATGATGGCGTTACGTGATTGGATGCAGACATATTTATAATAAATAATTTTACTTTAAAAATGAGTGCAAACGTGTTTATAATAGAGTAGAGAATGTTTGAAGGAGGACTCGAACATGGATCAAGCCTTGGAAGAAAATTTATGGGGATCACTTGAAAATGTTATTGACCCAGAACTTGGTATTGATATTGTCAATTTAGGTCTCGTATATAATATCGACTTAGACGAAGAAGGGCTAGCGACTGTCACAATGACACTGACAGCAATGGGGTGCCCACTTGCTGCGACGATCGAGATGGATGTGAAACAAGCATTAATCGATCTTCCAGAAGTTAACGAAGTCGAAGTGAATATCGTTTGGAATCCACCATGGACGAAAGAACGTATGTCACGTTATGCGAAAATCGCACTCGGCATTCCAGATTAATTGTTATGAAACAGTCCAATTTGCTTGGGCTGTTTTTTAATGATGTTAAGGGGGGAAGGTGTTTTGAACAAAATTTTATTTTTCTTTAGTAATTTGCTCGTTGTCATTGGCTTATGTGTGTTGTTTGTGACGAATATTTTAAATGAAGTCATGCCCATGCTAGGTCGCGCAGCCTTTCAAGCATCGATGGCAGGGAGTTATTCGCCTCATGAATATCAGATGAATTTTAATATCGTCAATTTAATCTCAGGCGTGTTGATCATCGGTGGCGTTGTTGCGAGTTATAAAATTTATGTGCGTGAAAAATAAGAGTATACATAAAAAACAACTTCCTAGATAGATGTAGGAAGTTGTTTTTTGGTTTAATGACTTATAAAAACACCAACGCCAAAATACCGACGATGAGGCAGTAGTAAGCGAAGTATTTTAATTTGCCGGCTGTCATAATGTTAATGAATAAGAGTAGCGCGATGTAAGATGAGAAGATCGCAGCAATCAGAGCAATCAGATAGAGCATAAACTGACTCGACACTTCTGGGTTGCCTAATACATCACTGACAGCGAAAATCATCGTCCCGACACTGACAGGGATGTACATTAAAAAGGAAAACCGTAATGCACTACGGCGTTTCATCCCAACAAGCATCGAAGCGACAATCGTTGCGCCTGAACGGCTAATACCTGGTACAAGGGCAACGGCTTGGGCAAACCCGACGATGACGGCATCTTTTATCGTCAATTGCTCATCGTCTTTATGGCCGTGAAAGTTGCGGATAATCCACAAAGCGATGGCGGTTAAAATAAGCGTTACGCCGACGAGTTTAACACGGTCAGAAATTTCTCCGATCGAATCCTCTAATAAGACGCCTAACAATCCAGCTGGAATCGTCGCGATGATTAAGAGAAAGGCGTAGCGAAAATCAGCCCGTGATGCTTCGTCTCGGTTAAATAAAAACCGACTACTTCCGACGATAAGCTGCCATATATCTCGTCTATATATAGTTACGACAGCGATTAATGAGCCGAAGTTAATAAAGGCTTCAAAGGTAATGCCAGTGTTCCCTATATCAAATAACGATCTGAGCATGACTAAATGCCCGCTCGATGAAATCGGAATCGGTTCGGTGAAGCCTTGGAATAACCCTAAAAATATGTATTGCATCAGTTCAACAAAATCGTTCAATGCATGAAACCTCCTCAACAATAATAGAATGTGCACATAACCCGACTGTCTTGAATACATTGTACGTGAAAGGGGAGGTAATTATGGTACATGAAACGAAACAGCCTGCGTATGATTGGTGTCAGCAACATATGGATCAACATGTTTTATTAGAAACGACAACAGGCGATCAAATTGAAGGTTACGTCTGTGGTTTAGATGATGAGCATGTTCATTTAGTCGTCCCATCGCAACACGTCCCGCAATTCCCTGTTCGCCCGTACGGATATGGCCCACATAGCTATGGTGGTTACGGTCCACAAGGGTATGGTTATCCGCCGTTTCAATATGGATTAAGCCGTTTAATTATTCCACTTACATTTGTGGCGGCATTGAGTTTATTACCGTGGTAGTTCAACATAAAAAAGGAGGTTGACTTACCGATTGGAAGTCAACCTCAGTTGTTGCATTGTATCATTCATAGTCAGGACGAATGAGCGTCATTCTTCGTCCGTAATAACCGTTTCACCTAGAATGACGGTGGCAAGTGTGAAGACGACGGCAATGCCAATAGCGGCTGATAAATTAAAGCTAATGCCTGCCATACTTCCGATTACATATACGATCATGGCACTTAATAAAAAGCTCCAAACTGCTGTTGAAATTAAACGCATATAGTTCACCTCATTTATCTATACATTCCACACCTTAGTGTATCAAAGCTTGGCTAAAAAATAAATAAAAAAATTGTGACGGTTGAGTGAGGAGATCCTGGTATGAAAGTATTTGTCTATCCGTGTTTTCATCCATTTGGTTTTCAAGTGATGGAATATTATTTGTATGCCGGTCACGATGTTGTGGGTCATGACGAATTAGAAACAGATGAAGCGTGGCATTATTATGCGATGGTGGCACGCCATGCTAAATTTACGTTCGTTGAAGATGATGGACGTGATTATGAACCGTTTCATGAAGCGATTTGTATTGGCGAGACGTGTCCTGTGGAAGCCGACCGTGTGTCTGTTATCACGCTTGATTTAGAGCAGTGAATTCGGGGGTTCGCGATTTTGTTTAAAATAAAATCGTTGAAATCGGTGGATAATTTGATAAAATTAGAACCAGGTCATAATATATGATGATAGAAGTTAATCGTTAGGAGATGACGCGATATGAAAGCGGGTTTAATCGGAACGGGCCATTATGTGCCTGAGAAGGTTTTAACGAATTTCGATATGGAGAAGATCGTCGATACGTCCGATGAGTGGATTCGTACGCGAACGGGGATTGAAGAGCGTCGGATTGCAACGGATGATATGGACACGTCTGATTTAGCGTATGAAGCAGCGGTTGGGGCTTTAGATGAAGCGGGTCTTAGCGGCGAAGATTTAGATATGATTTTAGTGGCAACGGTGACATCGGATATGGGCTTTCCGTCTGTGGCGTGTCAGTTGCAAAACCGACTAGGCGCACGGCAAATTCCAGCGATGGATGTTAGTGCGGCTTGTGCAGGGTTTATGTATGGTGTTATTACGGCGAAGCAGTTTGTTGAAGCGGGCGTGCACCAAAATATTTTGGTGATTGGCGTTGAGAAATTGTCGAAAATCACGAACTGGGAAGATCGTAATACAGCGGTTTTATTCGGTGATGGTGCAGGCGCAGCGATTGTTTCGAATGTTTCAGAAGAGCGCGGTATTTTAGCGCATGAATTAGGTAGTGATGGGACAGGCATTCCATATTTACATCAAACCGATGAAGATGTGATTTATATGAATGGGCGTGAAGTGTTTAAATTCGCGGTCCGTAAGATGGCTGATTCTTCATTAAATGTGGTCCATCAAGCAGGTTTAACAAAGGATGATGTTGACTACTTGATCCCACACCAAGCGAATATTCGAATTATGGAAGCGGCTAGACAGAATTTAGAGATTCCGGTTGAAAAAATGTCGAAATCGGTAGATCGTTATGGTAATACATCGGCGGCGTCGATTCCGATTGCATTGTCAGAAGATGTTAAAGCGGGTAGAATAAAAGAAGATGATGTTGTCGTACTCGTTGGATTTGGCGGTGGCCTCACATGGGGTGCTGTCGCTATAAAATGGGGTAAATAATGTCTGAAGAATCGTATTTTTAAAGGAGGATGAATATCATGTCAAAGAGACGTGTAGTCGTGACAGGCTTAGGCACAGTCTCACCTGTCGGTAATGATGTTGAAACGATGTGGCAAAATGTTTTAGACGGTTATGTTGGCATTGACGGTGTGACGAAAGTGGATGCTGATGAATTTCCGGCGAAAATCGCAGCAGAATTGAAAGATTTTGATCCTGGGAACTATATGGACAAACGTGATGCGAAGAAGATGGACTTGTTTACGCAATACGCGGTGGCAGCGTCGAAAATGGCGATTGACGATGCCGATTTAACAATTGATGAGAGCAACGCTGACCGAACGGGGGTTTGGATTGGCTCTGGTATTGGTGGTATGACGACATATGAAGAGCAGTTTCGTAAGTTTTTAGACAAAGGTCAACGTCGCGTCAGTCCATTTTTCGTGCCGATGATGATTCCGGATATGGCAGCGGGCCAAGTGTCGATTATGTTTGGAGCGAAAGGGATTAATTCGTGTACAGTGACAGCGTGTGCATCTGGGACGAACTCGATCGGCGATGCGTTTAAGGTGATCGAGCGTGGTGATGCGGATACGATGATTACAGGTGGTGCGGAATCACCGATTAATAATATGTCATTTGCTGGTTTCTCCAGTTCTAAAGCATTGACGACGAATCAAGATCCGAAAACAGCGAGCCGTCCGTTTGACAACGATCGTGACGGTTTTGTCATGGGTGAAGGGGCAGGCGTGTTGATTTTAGAATCACTCGAATCGGCCCAAGCGCGTGGCGCGAAAATTTACGCGGAGATCGTCGGTTACGGCTCAACAGGGGATGCGTATCATATTACGGCACCAGCCCCAGAAGGTGAAGGGGCAGCTCGCGCGATGCAGCAAGCGCTAGATGATGCTGAGATGAGCGGTGACGCTGTGCAATATATTAACGCGCACGGCACGAGTACGGCGTATAATGATCAGTTTGAGACGCAAGCAGTGAAGACGGTGTTTGGCGATCATGCTTACGATTTAGCGATGAGCTCAACGAAATCAATGACTGGTCACTTATTAGGTGCTGCTGG
Source organism: Alkalibacillus flavidus (assembly GCF_040545925.1). Classification (NCBI taxonomy): domain Bacteria; kingdom Bacillati; phylum Bacillota; class Bacilli; order Caryophanales; family Bacillaceae; genus Alkalibacillus; species Alkalibacillus flavidus. The sequence goes on along the minus strand of NZ_JBEPMX010000006.1, from coordinate 101,479 downwards.
CGGTTTGGAAGCGATCATTTCGGTGTTAGCATTACAAGATCAAGTGATGCCTCCGACAGTGAACTATGAAACGCCTGATCCAGACTGTGATTTGGATTATGTGCCGAATGAGAAGCGTGAAGCTGAATTGAGTACTGTGATGACGAACTCACTCGGCTTCGGCGGCCACAACGCGTCACTCGTGTTTAAAACGTTTGAAGGATAATGAGAATAGAATTGAATGCCCTGCATCGCGACAGTTGTCGTGATGCAGGTTTTTTATGTTTGGGGTTGTCTGCTTTTGAACTTATTCAATAACTCCCTTGAGTTATTGAATAAGTACCTTGAATTATGAAATAAATAAGGGGAGTTTTGAAATAAATTCGGTGATTTATTTCAAAACTAGATAGGAAAACACTATTTCCCGGGACATAATTCGCTAATCTTTTTGTGGTAGTAGTCCGTATGTTTCTAACATCTCACACATAAACTATATTACGAATACTTAGACGTAGCAGCATTGGACGGGCATCGATGGAATAGGGGATGCACGTATGTGGGCGTTGTTCATATTTTTTCTAGGTTTTGGGTTTACTTGCGTTGGGGCTGTTTCGATTATCGGCTATTTAAACTTTCTGCCGGTTGGGATGGGATGGGGAGATTTCATCGTGTTTATTTATAAGCGGCCAGAGTGCTATTTGTTGCCAGTTGGGTTTGTATTGATCATTTTTTCGATGTATAAAAACCCATTTATCTCATAAATTAGGAATAAAAATATGTCACTTGGTGATAATGAGCATAAACAGAAAAACGTCAGAAGTGAGGGATGACGATGATCTATGTTCATGATATTTGGGTGAACTGGTTCGAAGGTGAAGAAAACGGTTATAACGTCTGTCAATTTTTCGAGTGGCGTAAACAAGATTCGATTGAGCTATTAGACCAGGTCCCCGTCGTGTATGTGACGCGCCCGTTGTTTGATTACATAGAAAATGATATGGCTGATTTACCGCCGATGTTATTGGAAGCGGTTTATAAACGGGCTTACTTGAAGAAAAAACATAAACGTCTCGCTTTAGATTATTGTTTTATTGTGACGGATGGCGAGCATGTCCTGGCTGTGGATACGTTAGGTTATCAAATTCCGGTTCGAAAAAGTCGGGTGATTCCGAGACAAGAGCGATTGATTTTGGACTTAATTTCGCATAAACAGGCGCAAGATTTTGCTTATAAGCCGAAGAAACAAACGGGTGCGCGGCATATATTGTCATTACACCCGAAGTATATGACGGGCCTGACGCGAAAAGAACGGCAGTTGAAGCATTTATTAATGTTAATGATTGATCAGCTCGGGCAGGCTAAACGACTCGATGAACTGCGATACTGGTTAACCGAATGGCGCCCCGAAGAGTATGATGCGATTCAAGGGATGACGTTTGATGAAGGGTATGCATGTTTGCTAGATGAGGCGAAGCAAGGTTGGAGCGTGAAGCATGATGAGATTTGTGAAAAAATGGCGAAAGGACAGCCGTTTTTTGAGCGATTGTGGGAAATGGAACAGCAGAAGAAGAATGTGTTAAAAAAGTGATGAGCGGTGTGTGCTTATCACTTTTTCAGCAGAATTTATCGAATAACTTATTGATTTTATGAAATAAAAGATAATAGTTATTTCATAAATTAACAAACTTATTTAATAAATAAAGTGATTTATTTAAAAACCCGCGGTGGACCCGCGGGTTTTTTCGTGTTTAGCGCTTCAAATGCACGCGTCCGATGCCCATTGCTTTTTTCGCTTTCATAAGCATTTTGTTGGCGACGCGATTAGCGTGATCAGCACCTTGGTCTAAAATATCATCTAATTCCTCAGATTCGTACAGTTCGTAGTATCGTTTTTGAATCGGTTCTAAGCCGTCGATCACGACTTGGGCGAGGTCTTGCTTGAATTCGCCGTAGCCTTTGCCGGCATATTTTTCGGAAATGTCTGCGACAGATTCACCTGAAAAGCCAGCATAAATATTGAGTAAATTCGAGATGCCGGGTTTGTCATCTGGTTTGTATTCGACGACACCTTCAGAATCGGTTACAGCGCTTTTAATTTTCTTCTCGATTTGTTTCGGTTCATCGAGCATGAAGATCGTTGCTTTATGGTTGTCATCTGATTTACTCATCTTACTCGTTGGGTCTTGCAACGACATAATGCGTGCGCCTTGTTCTGGGATGTGCGGTTCCGGCACGGTTAAAATATCGTTGTGCTGACGGTTAAAACGTTCGGCTAAATTACGCGTTAACTCAATATGCTGTTTTTGGTCTTCGCCGACAGGCACCATCGTCGTCGAATAAAGCAAAATATCCGCCGCCATGAGTGGTGGGTAAGTTAACAGGCCAGCTGAGACGCCGTCTTTTCCAGCTGATTTGTCTTTATACTGTGTCATACGCTCGAGTTCGCCGACGTAAGCGACACATTGTAAAATCCATGCCATTTGCGTATGCGCTGGCACTTCGGATTGAATGAATAACGTCGATCGTTCTGGGTCAATGCCGACGGATAAATAAAGCGCTGCGAGTGAACGAATTTCATTACGTAGTTTTAGTCGGTCTTGCGGTACTGTGATTGCGTGTTCATCTACGATACAAAAATAACACTGATTGTCGTCTTGCATTTTCGGGAAACGACTTAACGCCCCTAAATAGTTGCCGATGGTTAATGATCCACTCGGTTGAATGCCTGAAAAAATCGTACTCATATGTATCACCTCTACGAATTAGTTGTCATAAAAAAATCCACTCTCCCAATAAAAAGGGACGAATGGAATCGCGGTGCCACCCTTGTTACCTACTATAAGGTCACTCAAGTTAGCGATGTAACGTTCGCTAGACGGATCTTATCAGCTCATGAGGCCCAATTTCCGACTTAACATAACGTCTGTTTTCACTAGCCAGACTCACTGTTGTTAGTGGTTAAGAGGTACTTATCCTCAATCGATGCTTCCGTTTATGCAGTTGATTATATTATATGGAAGTTTTCGTTCAAGTGCAAGGTTTAAGTTAGGATTACCTGTCACAAAAATTTTATAAAATAAATTATCAATTTTTTCAACAAAACTGCTTTAAAACAGATTATAATAGAAGTAGAGAAAAACAACTTTGGGGGAATGATACAATGAGAAAGTATCAATTAGTGCTATCGATTATGTTATGTTTGGGGGTCTTGTCGTTTGGCTTAAGTAGTCCAGCCTTTGCGGATGAAGAGACTGAGTCAGAAATGTCTAGTGTTGCATTTCATTCTACATATAGTCATGCTTTAGAAAATAAAACGCTACCAGACCCAATTCCGCGTTTTATTTATGACGCAGGGTTAGATTTTGAGTATCCTGAAGCGGTACGTGGTATTTATTTAACGGGCCATTCCGCTGGTGGATCGCGGTTTGAAGATTTAGTGTCGTTTGTGAATGATACGCCGCTTAACTCAATGGTCATTGATGTGAAAGATGACTATGGTAATGTGACATATGAGTTAGATGAAGATCATGTGGCACATGACGTGTCAAACAGTATTATTGATGAGCCACGTGCGATGTTAGAGCGTTTAGAAAAAGAAGAGATTTACCCGATTGCACGTGTCGTCGTGTTTAAAGATACGAAGCTGGCTGAAAAGCGCCCTGAATGGTCGTTTAGAGACGGTGGTAGTGTTTGGAAAAACGGGCGTGATGAAGCCTTTGTCAATCCGTTTGTGAAAGATGTGTGGGAGTATAATTTAGAGATTGCGAAAGATGCTGCGGAATTAGGCTTTCAAGAGATTCAATTCGATTACGTTCGTTTCCCTGAAGGCTTTGAGCATCGCGATGAGGAGTTAGAGTATTCGCGCGGTGAATATGACGATGCGAGCTTAGATAACGTGCGTGAGCGTGTGACAGCGGTGAATGAATTTGTAGAGTATGCTTATCAAGAATTAGAACAGTATGATATTGATGTGTCAGTTGATATTTTCGGTTATACAGCGACGATCGAGGACGCACCAGGAATCGGTCAAAACTTCCTCGGTATCTCAGACAATGTGGATGTTATTTCGTCGATGATTTATCCGAGTCACTGGACGCCGTATTTCGGAATCAGTGAACCAGACCGTGAACCGTATAAGTTAGTGAGTGAATATTCGAAGGCAGAAAACGAGTTGCTCAGTCAACTTGACGATGCTCCAACGTCACGACCTTGGTTGCAAGACTTTACGGCATCATGGCTTTATTCACCTGGTAATGTGTTTACTTATGGTGGAGATGAAGTGACAGCTCAAATTCAAGCCCTTTATGACAATGGTATATATGAATATTTATTGTGGGATGCGAGCAACAACTATTCCCGTGATGCGAATTTCGACCCGCAATAAGATGAAGGAGGAAAGCCTCGGTGTTCGCCGAGGCTTTTTCTATGCCATGATAAGAAATCTATATACTTATTAAATAATTCGGTTTAGTTATTTCATAAGTAAGTGGATTTATCTCAAAAATAGCGAGAGTTATTTCAAAAATAAAGCGATTTATTTCAAAACTCAAATGCAGTATTGCTTCGCCTGTCGTATAGTTTGTATTCAAGATAAATTCCTTCGCAAATTTTGGCTATGTGGTTGAATACGTCCGTTTATAAATGAATATTTGAGGGATTATAAGGTCAAGGTCATCTAGTTACGGCAAATGGCCATTAACGCTGATCATTCCGCATTAATGGCATTTAACAGCTTTTTCCGAAAACTTTATAATGAAGAGTGGATATGAACGAACGAGGAAAATTTAAACCAAACCAAAGAAGGAGCAGATGTATGAACTGGTATGAAAAGTTAAATGAATACTTTCCGGTCGAAGAAATGAAATCAAAGGAACATATGGAACGGTTATTAAAAGAACGAAGCGACGTTTATTATAAAGACGAAGGCGAACACCACGTCATGATGTATGCAGAATTTGATGCGTTTATTTTTATTGATTATGTGTACGTCTCGCCGAAAGCGCGCGGGCAAGGAATGGGCCAGAAATTGCTAGATCAATTAAAAGAAAGCGGTAAGCCAATTATTTTAGAAGTGGAACCGGTCGATTATGACGACACAGACACAGCGAAACGGTTACGCTTCTATCAACGTGAAGGGTTCGAGCACGCGCAATCAATCGGTTATACGCGCCGCTCACTTGCGACAAATGAATTGAATACGTTAGAAATTTTATATTGGTCGCCAAACGAAGCGTCAGAAGATATGATTTATGAACAGATGCGTACATTATATGAAGAAATTCATACGTACAAAGATGAAGAACTATACGGCGAATCGTATCAGCCAGTTGAAGAAGTATTGACGATTGACCAAGAGGAGAAAGAAGATTTATTTGATGCATTAAAAGAACCTAAAGGGGTATAGGTGAGAACAGGTCACAAGGCGTGGCCTGTTTTTTGTTAGAATGTCGATTTTGTGATGTGTTTAACAGACACTCATCTTATACCATGCCATACTACGACTAAAGTTATTCCGATTCGAGGTAGCTTGTAATCAAATTGTAATTAAAAAGGACTATAAATACATGCTTTTCTGTGTTAAAATGAATTAAAAGCGAACGTATTTTCGGATGTTCTTTTGAATTTAAAATAAAAAATGTCGGAAATACATGTTTAAATTTTTCCTGAACGGGAAAACCATGAATAAGACAAAAGTTAAAATGTGCCTATTTCTTGAAAAACTAATTGAGACCTCTTTTCAATTACATACTTTTGTTGTATAATCAAATTAAGTTAGATTAGATTGATTCTAAATTAATATCAATTTTAATTGATTTGTTTCATGTCTTAAGCCGATAAAAGGAGAGTGAATGGCATGGTAACGTTATTTACATCACCAAGTTGTACGTCTTGCCGTAAAGCGAGAGCGTGGTTAGAGGAACATGAGATTCCATTTGAAGAGCGTAATATTTTCTCAGATACATTGTCAAAAGATGAAATCAAAGAGATTTTACGTATGACAGAGGATGGAACAGATGAGATTGTCTCGAAACGTTCTAAAGTGTTCCAAACATTAGATGTAGGGTTAGATCAAATGCCACTTAAAGATTTGATTGACCTAATTCAAGAAAACCCAGGCTTATTACGTCGTCCGATTATTATGGATGATAAACGTCTACAAGTCGGGTATAACGAAGATGAAATTCGTCGTTTCTTACCACGTAATGTACGTTCATTCCAATTAGAAGAAGCGAAACGATTAGTTAATTAAGATTTATGCGTTATATAATGAAAAGCCGGACCAGCGATGATTGGTTCGGCTTTTGTCGTTTTTTAAATGTGGCGATGTCTTGACACAAAGCCTATCATTAATGTGACAAGCATAATAAAAGCGGGCCAAATAAGACTATTGTAAGGCACGTTTGTCCAAATGGTTTGAAGCTTGTCTTCTTTAAGCATCAGTTCTGCACTCGTATACGCCAGTAGCATTGCCCCTATATAGATTATGCTTGGAAAACGTTGCATGGCACGTAAAATGAGTTTACTCCCGAATATGATTAGTGGGACTGATACGATTAAACCGAATAATATGAGATACATGTTATTATTTGCAGCAGCTGAAATAGCGAGCACATTGTCAAAACTCATCACGACATCGGCGATAATGATCGTTTTCACAGCACCGAGTAACGTCGATGAGCTTTGGACTGTTGGATCGTGAGCATCTTGTTCGCGTAATAACTGAATGGCGATGTAAAATAACAATAGACCGCCTATTAATTGAACATAAGGCATGGTTAATAAAAATAACGCTATAGTTGCGAGGATAAATCGGGAGGCAATCGCTAAGACAGTTCCAAGAAAAATGGCTTTCTGTTGCAGGTTTGCTGGGAGTTTACGACTAGCCATGGCAATGACGATTGCATTATCACTACCTAGTATTAAATCGATTCCAATAATGATAATAATGGCTTTTATGAGATCCCAATTGAATTCTAATAAAAATTCCATGAAAAAACCTCCTTTTATGACGTGACAAATGGCGATATATGTTTTAAAATAGTGGACTAAATACACGAATTCATCGTTGTAAGAATTGTCGCACAGCTTGTTTCAGATTCGGGCAAACATGGAATTTGAAAAAGCCATTCGAAAGCATTTTCGAATGAATTGGACTTAACATAAACTATGATTAAGACAAATGCTTTATGACATGATTGAATAAGACGATGTTCGGGTATGGTTATAGTAAGACGAAACGGGTAAGTCCTTCCCAAAATGTATTAAAGGTTAGAAGGGAGAGGAAAAACAATGGAAATAGAAAGAATTAATGAAAACACATTAAAATTTTATATATCTTATCAGGATATTGAAGAACGTGGGTTTACACGTGAAGATATTTGGTATAATCGTGAAAAAGGCGAAGAACTCTTTTGGGAAATGATGGATGAAGTGAATGACCATGAAGACTTTAGCGTTGATGGTCCGTTATGGATTCAAGTTCAAGCGATGGATAAAGGATTAGAAATTGTTGTGACAAAAGCACAAATTTCAAAAGACGGTAATAAGTTAGAGTTACCTGATGCTGATGATCCAAATAGCCAGAGCGTCACACATGAGCTAGAAAACTTTATGGATCAAAGCTTCTCGAAAGAATCAAATGATTCAAATGAAGCTAAGACGAAGAAGAAAAAAAAGAAGCACTTGGATGACGATTTAACATTGACGGTCGTGTTTGATGATATAGAAGATGCGATTTCGTTAAGTCAATCGGTCATTGATACTCGTTTTATTACAGACCGTATGTATGCTTTTGACGGACAATATTTCATTCATATCGGATTCCCGAATGGTTTCTTAAGCGAAGACGAGCAGGAAGATTACATCAGTCGCCTGCTTGAATTCGGCGAAGAGTCTGCGATGACGAAGCACTACCTAACTGAATACGGCATCGAAGTCTTTGAAGAAGACGCGATGAAACAGTTGAGAACGCATTTCGATTAAAGTGTAAGCAAGCTTGTTAAGTTAGCAAGCTTGCTTTTTTTGTGCGTGTTTGTCACTTATTAAATAAGTAAACGTATTTATGAAATAAATGCGGACAGTTTTGAAATAAGTGAATGCATTTATTTCAAAACTGAAGGGAGTTATTTAATAAATAAAGAAGGCAAAAAATTAGTTAGCGGAGCGATTAACTGTTTAAAACTGAAAAATCGTTTAACCAATCAAAATAAAGGGAAATATTGTGAATAAGTCGCAATCGACATGATTTTTGTTTGGTTGCAAATATGTGACAAATTCTTTACGCTAACATTATCACGTGTTTTAAAAGGGTGAACGTGAGGGGAAGAGAGGCTTTGACATTATGCTGAAGTGGATTCAGGTGCTGGTATTTACCGCGATTGTCGTAGCAATCGGGTATTTTTCGTACGTCATTTGGGAAGGTCGGATTATTACGACGTTCTCTCTTTTTGTGACGATATCAGCTGTTTTAATTGGTTTTATTATTTTTATTGAAAACCGCGATCCATCGCAAACACTTAATTGGATTTTAGTATTCGCAGCGTTTCCGGTGTTAGGCTTCTTCTTCTATTTAATTTTTGGACGTAACTATCAAAAACGAAAACGTTACGATGAAAAACAAGAACAGGACGAAGAAGCGTTTAGTAAAATTGAAGGGAAGCGACCGATTCAAGAAGAAGAGCTTAATCAAATGGGGGACCACCAAAAGATGTTCTTCCGTTTGGCTCATCATTTAGGAAGCTCTCCGGTATCTTTCGGATCTGATACGTGGGTGTTGACGAATGGTTCCGAAAAATTTTCGAAATTGCTTGAGGCGTTAAAAGAGGCACGCCATCATATCCATTTAGAGTATTATATCGTAAGGCATGACGAGATCGGCCAAGAGATAAAAGACATCTTAATTGAGAAGGCGAAAGAAGGGGTCGAAGTTCGTTTTCTTTACGATGCGGTCGGAAGTTGGCAATTATCAGAAGGGTATAAACATGATTTACGTGAAGCTGGTGTCCATCTTAAAGCGTTTGCGCCAGTTAAGCTCCCGTTTATCGGAAACCGAATTAATTTCCGTAACCATCGTAAAATTGTCGTCGTCGATGGTGAACAAGGGTTTATGGGTGGCTTAAATATTGGTGATGAATATTTAGGCCGTACCGCGCAATTTGGCGAATGGCGTGACACACATTTATACGTTCGAGGTGAGGCAGTACGAACGCTTCAATTAATCTTTTTGCAAGATTGGTATTATGAAACGAATGAATCGCTGTTAACGCAAAATTACTTGTCACCTGAAATGGTTGTGACGAACAATCAGGCAGGCGGTGTGCAAATGATTGCTGACGGTCCTGATACGCAGTGGGAAAACATTAAGAAACTGTACTTCTCAATGATTATTTCGGCTAAAAAATCAATCTGGATCGCGTCACCATACTTTATTCCAGATGATGATATTTTGACAGCGTTGAAGGTCGCGAGCTTAAGCGGTGTGGACGTGCGCTTAATCATGCCGAGTGTGCCGGATAAACGAATTGTCTTTTACGCGTCTCGCTCGTATTATCCTGAATTGATGGAAGCGGGTGTGACGGTGTATGAGTACGGCCGTGGTTTCTTGCACAGTAAGATTATGATTGTCGATGAAGAATTAGCATCAATCGGCACGTCTAACATGGATATGCGCAGTTTTCATTTGAATTTTGAAGTGAATGCGTTTTTATTCCGTACCGATAGCACCGTGAAACTCGTTGAAGATTTTCAGCGTGATTTGAATGAATCACATGAAATCGATCCAGCTCAATTTAATCAACGATCGATTTTCATACGTGTGATGGAGTCGCTATTTCGCTTATTGTCACCGTTGTTATAAGACAGCGGTGACAAGTTATATCAGATGATGAAACGGAGTGGTGTCTATTGTTGAAAGCATTAAATGAACAGGGACAGGCTGTGATCGCGTTTAGTCAACCTAAAGAAAAACTAGACGCATTAAGGCAAGAACGTTTAACTTGTCCTGCTTGCGAGGCACCTGTATTGCTTAAGGCAGGCACGATCAATATTCCTCATTTTGCTCATGAACGTGATGCATCTTGTGATTATGGTGCAGGCGAATCAGAAACCCATTTGACTGGGAAAATGCATTTAGCTACGTGGTTATTTCGCCAACAATATCCAGTATACCTCGAACAATATATTAAGGCGATTGACCAACGCGCTGATGTGTTAACGAAAGTAAAAGATACGTATGTCGCGTTCGAATATCAATGCTCATCCATTGATGCTGATGAATTGTTAGCGCGTACTGAAGGCTATATGTCACAAGGGATTATACCGATTTGGATTTTCGGGCCGAATTTCCGCAAACCGTATCAACTGTCATTTTACCGTGTCACCCCATCGATGCGTACGGCAATATTAAGTGAACCGTATGCTAAAACCCCTCGTTTTTTCACTTACGATCCTGCCGATTATTCACTACACATTCACGAAACGGATTTTATACACCAACACAATGCATTTACGACAACTTCGCATGAACCGATTTCAAATTGGTCACTTCCACATTTATTTGCTCACCGTGCTCCACAATCAAATCAAACAGCGGGACGACAATGGTTAAAACAAAAACAACGCTTTCGTTCGAAACAGCGGCAATTTCATTCAGATGTCGAACGAGACTACATGAATTATTTGTACAGTCAGTCGTTGCATCCGCAATTTTTACCTTCCTCTATTTACTTACCTGCAGCTAACTATCATGTGTATCAGACACCTGTGTATATATGGCAAACGTCGTTCATTATTGACTGTTTTAATGAATTAGAAGTTGGTGAACGATTCGATTGGCAAGATATTGTTGGGATGATGGATGTCTTCTTTCACGATCGTTTAACGTCAGCTTATCCTGGACAACCAATTCACCCACTTTATGATTATATGAATACGCTTGAAACACTCGGATTGTTGACGAAGACCTCGCCAAAAGAGTTTGAAAAGGTCAGTGACGTTGTCTTTCCAAAAACATTGGATGAAGCTTTGGCCTTAGATGAGAAGGCGATTGAAACGATGTTCCATGTACCTCAAACTGAAAATGTGAAGTAATTTATTTTACATTCTGCATTAACTTTTATAAAATAGTGAATTGTAAGAAAAATAGGGGTTAACGAGGAGGTTGCATCATGGCAACAGAATTAAAAACACGTGAAGAAGTCCCGACAGAGTTAACGTGGGATTTAGAAGCTATTTTTAAAACAGATGAAGAATGGGAAGAAGCATTACAAGCTTTGCACGATGAATTGCCAAAGATTACAGAATATAAGGGCAAAATTGCGGACTCATCGGACAACTTGTTAGCGGTTTTACAATTAGAAGACGACTTTCAAATCCGGATGCAAAAAGTGTTCGTTTATTCGCATATGCGTTCAGACCAAGATACGGCGAATAGTCAGTATCAGGACCAAGACGCACGTGCCAAAATGCTCGTGACGCAGATGATGAGTGCGTTTAGTTATGTGACACCAGAGATTTTGGCGATGGACGACGCGACGATTGAACAATATATTGCCGAGAATGATGCATTAAAACATTATGAGAAAACGCTACGCGATATTATGAAGTCGCGTCCACATGTGTTATCGGAAAAAGAAGAGGCGTTGTTAGCTGAAGCATCCGAAGTAACGCAAACGCCAGGCAATGCGTTTGGCATGCTGAATAATGCGGACATTCAATTTCCGACGATTACGGATGAAAATGGGGAGGAGACGCAATTATCGCACGGGCGTTTCCGTGATTTTCTAGATTCAAAAGATCGAAATGTGCGAAAGCAGGCGTTTGATGCGATGTACGATACGTTCGGCCAGTATCAAAACACATTTTCAGCGACAATTAGCGGTCAGGTGAAGAAGGCGAACTTTTTTGCGAAAACGCGAAATTACAATTCTGCGCGTGAAGCAGCGCTTGATAAGAACAATATCCCAGAAGACGTGTATGATAACTTATTAGAAGCGATTCATGATCGTCTGCCTTCGCTGCACCGTTACATGGCGCTTAAGAAGAAAATGTTAAATGTCGATGAGCTGCATATGTATGATATTTATGCGCCACTCGTTGATGAAAAGATGGATGTTACGATTGACGAAGCGAAGGATTGGGTGTTGAAAGGTTTAGCCCCTCTAGGTGAAGAGTATACGTCGATCGTGCAAAAAGGGTATGACGAGCGTTGGATTGATTGGTTAGAGACGAAAGGTAAACGGAGCGGCGCTTATTCATCGGGTGGTTATTTGACGAATCCGTATATTTTAATGAACTGGCAAGATAATGTCGATAACTTGTTTACGTTAGCGCATGAGCTTGGCCACTCGTTGCATAGTTATTACACGCATCAAAATCAGGCACCGCGTTACGGCAATTATTCGATTTTTGTGGCTGAAGTGGCGTCGACAGCGAATGAAGCGCTGTTAAATGATTATTTATTGAAAACGCTCGATAGTAAGCAGAAACGACTTTATTTATTGAATAATTTCTTAGAAGGGTTCCGTGCGACGGTATTCCGTCAGACGATGTTTGCTGAATTTGAGCATGAGATTCACCAACGTGATCAGCGTGGGGAAGCCCTAACAGCTGAGAAGTTAACGGAGCTTTATTATGATTTGAATAAACAATATTTCGGTGACAATGTTCATGTTGATGAGAAAATTGGTTTAGAGTGGGCGCGTATTCCGCATTTTTATATGGGGTATTACGTCTATCAATATGCAACAGGCTATTCAGCTGCGACGGCGCTTGCGGCTAAGATTTTAGACGAAGGCGAGCCTGCCGTTGAGAAATTCAAAGATTTCTTAAAAGCAGGAAGCAGTGAGGATCCAATTGACGTGCTGAAAAAAGCAGGCGTCGACATGACGACGAAAGCACCGATTTTAGAAGCACTCGATGTGTTTGAGGCGAAATTAGACGAATTTGAAGCGTTGTTAGAGGAATAGAGAAAAGCAGGTGGCGTTAGCCACCTGCTTTTTCATTCGCTTTGGATTTATTTCAAAAGTAGAGGAACTTATCTCATAAGTCGCTAGACTTATGAGATAAGTTTCATCAATTATTTAATAAGTTCCCCGAGTTATTTCAAAAATTGGCGGGGGGAATGTTTTTGGGTGATGGAGGCAATACATAAAAACAGAATGATAAATAAAAAAGGCATCGTAATGAGACGGGGGATGAGCTGCATCATCCCGAGTGTATGCAATAAAAAAGCACCTATAATCAGTATCAACCAAAATAGAAGTCGAATCATTATTATCGCTTCCTTTTTGATACTCATCATATGGTGCTTTTCCGTCTATTATGCTTGTTCGTTTTCGATATATTTCCAAAACGTACCGTATTTAACCGGAATCCGTTCAACTTTGCGGGTCAGTTGAAGTTTTTTCAACTCGCGCTCCGTTTTTTCTTCGCTCCAGTCAAAGACGACTTCGATTTCTTTTGAAGCCACAAATTTAAAATGGGATAAGAAATCAATTAATTCAGGTTTCACTGTAGGACGAGCAGCGCGCCCCATCACTTCGAATAATGCTTTAACGTATGAGTCGTAATCGTAAAGGCCGGATACTTTAAGGCCGTCTTCTGCTTCTTGTCTATTAAATAAGACGATGGATGGTGTTTGTTCAACCCCCATCTCTTGCGCAACGTGAATGTCACATTGTAGTGCCTTCTTTGCCGTGTGTGAATATAAATCGTGATAAAATTCATCAACGTCCAAATTGACTTTGTCAGCCACTTCTAATAAAACCGATTCATCTGAGATGTTCTGTTGATCGAGAAATAAGTATTCGCGCAGCTTCCGTAAAAAGTCAGTACTTAAACGGTGACCTTGTAATTCAGCTGCTTTAATAGCAAGCGACGTTAAGAGGGGAGATGAAACGGGATTGTTTTCGGAAATCGCATCATCACAATTCATCCCTGTTCGCCGCGACAATTTACGCCAAGAATATTGTAAGTTATCCGATCGGTTGAACGATGAAATGTTCATATCCGTCGATTTTCCTGTAATAATCGTTCGCAGTTTAAAATAGCAACCGTATTCCATCGCTAATTTTTTGATGTAGGGCTCGAACGACCAACATTCTGGACACAATGGGTCGACGAAAAAATATATTTCGACAGGTTTATTAAGTAAGTTACAGAAGTCAATTTGGGAATTGTCATTCGATGCAAGATTGTTCATGACATTCGCTGTTTGATCCACCACATCGATTCCCCTTTCACTCTCTCTATTCCGGTGTATTCATCATATGATTAGCCGTCATCGTTAAACGCTCAAAAATCGAACTACGATACGGTTCTTCGATTTCAGCTTCTTCAAGCGCTTCTTCCATGCAGCTTAACCATGCGTTGCGTCTCGTCGGTGTAATCGTGAAGTACATATGACGTGCGCGTAGCATCGGGTGACCGTGTTCTTGAATGTATAATTGAGGACCACCGAAAAATTGGGTTAGAAATTGTTTTTGTTTTCGCTTCGTTTCGGTTAAATCATCTGGAAAAATAGGTGTTAAGTCAGGGTGTTCAGCGACTCGTTTGTAAAACGCATCGACTAAACGCTGGACTGCTTCTTCCCCTCCGATGGCTTCATAGATGTTCCCTTGTTGATGTGCCAATGTGAAATCCCTCTCTTTTTCAATATTGTAGCAACGGTTGCTCGTTGTATCAATTAATATGACTAGTGTACGCTTCGGAAAAATCTCTCAATTTTATTCGGTGTTGTTCGTTCAGGGATGTTATAGTGCGCTAGAACATTGTGATAATATGCCTTGCCTCGGTCAACTTCGGGCGCTTCGATCTCCAGTTCATAATCGCTCACACCATTGTAGTCGCTCTTATCGAGAACGACGATCATATCACCGTCGTGGCATTCATAACGGTACGTCGTTAATTGGCCTTTGTGGCGAAGGTCACTCGCTTTAATGCCGAGTGCGTCTAGTTGTCTTTGAATGTTCTCACCAAGAGAGATCTCATTTCGACACCATGATTGGAATGACTCGTCGTTTAATGTGTCGTGTGTTTCTAACAATCCGTTTTCAGCTGGTTGCTTTAACGTGGCGATGTATGCATTTGCTTTTTCGCGAATGCGTAATGCAGCGCCAGCGTTTTTTAGTTGAAAATCGTCAGTTTCAAAATAGATATTAACTTGCTTGGCTGCTTCGATGTTAGTCATATAATCAGCCACAAGCTGTTTGTATTCTTCTTCAGTTAGTAAGTTTTTAAATTCAATTTCAATTTCTTGCATGATGTTCACCTCGCTTCACGCTATTTTTCATTATGACGGATAAATTTGTACGATTCAATGATTATGGCTTTTGCCAAATTATGATACAATAATCATAGATTATGACATCTTGGAAAGCGGGGGAAACGCGTTGAAATGGGATATATTTTTAGCACCATACAGCCAAGCCGTCGATGAACTAAAGATTAAGTTAAAAGGCATGCGTAAACAATTCGATTATGAATCAAGACATTCTCCCATTGAGTTTGTGACAGGTCGGGTGAAGCCGATTACGAGTATCGTCGATAAAGCGAAGCGGCGTGAGATCCCGATACCGAAAATTGAAGAGGAAGTCCAAGACATTGCCGGGTTACGTGTCGTCTGCCCGTTTGTCGATGATATTTATGAAGTGGTCGATATTATTAGGGCGCGTCATGATTTTGATATTGTCGAAGAGAAAGACTACATAGAGAAAAATAAAGAAAGCGGATACCGTTCTTATCACGTCATTATCCGTTATCCGGTCGAGACGATTCACGGGGAACGCCATATTTTGGCAGAAATTCAAATTCGCACGCTTGCGATGAATTTTTGGGCGATTAATGAACACTCGCTTAATTACAAATACTCTGGTCAGATGCCGTCTGACGTAACGGAGCGACTAAGAAATGCAGCTGAAGCAGCGTTTCGTCTCGATGAAGAAATGTCGAAAATCAGACAGGAAATACGAGAAGCACAAGAATATTTCAGACGAACGAAAGAATAATCGAGTAGCTATCCATTGAAAAGGTGGGGTTGTTGTGAAATTTGCCGTACAAAGTCGTGGCGATCAAACGTCGAAAGAAATTGAATCAAAGTTCAAAAGTTATTTATCAGAGTTTAATTTAGAGTATAACGAAGAAGAGCCGGATTTAGTCATTTCGATCGGTGGTGACGGGACGCTTTTAGAAGCGTTTCATCGCTACATTCATCGTTTGGATAAAACGGCGTTTATCGGGGTGCACACGGGGCATTTAGGGTTTTATGCCGATTGGGTACCAGATGAATTAGAGAAATTGATAATTGAAATTGCGCGCACACCGTTTCAAGTCGTCGAATATCCGTTGTTAGAACTGACGATTCGCCCGACGGATTATGACGCGGAACATTGTTATTTAGCCTTAAATGAAGTGTCGGTCAAAACGGCTGAAGGCTCTGTCGTCTTAGATGTTGAAATTAAAGGGGAGCAGTTTGAAACGTTTCGAGGTGACGGTTTGTGTATTTCGACACCGTCTGGTTCAACGGCTTATAACAAGGCGTTAGGCGGGGCGATTATTCACCCATCACTTGAAGCGTTTCAAATTACGGAAATGGCGTCGATTAACAACCGCGTCTTCCGTACGGTTGGCTCACCGCTTATTTTGCCGAAACATCATACGGCTGTGATGAAGCCGAAAAGTGAACGTAACTTTTTAATTACGATTGATCATTTAACGATGACATTCAATAAAGTCCATAGCATTCAGTGTCGTGTGGCGAAAGAGAAGGTGCGGTTTGCGCGCTTCCGTCCATTCCCGTTTTGGAAGCGGGTGCACGATTCGTTTATCGCCGACGACGAACAAGGTGTTTAACTGATGAGTATTGTGTTGTCGTGGACGGTTGAACGGAAATATGACCAATGGCTCGTACGTGAGTATTTACTCGACGTGCGAGCTTTTTCAAGTCGATTGTTAAAACGGGTGAAACAAGATGGGAAGATTGACGTTGGTGGTCGTGCTGTCACGGTGAGAGAGCGGTTGCGTTCGGGCGATGTGATCCAGGTGACCATGCCAGAAGAACCGCGAAGTGATGCGGTTACGCCTTATCGAATGTCGCTTGAGATTGTTTATGTAGATAATCATGTCTTGATCGTGAATAAACCGCGGGGGATGGCCGTCACGCCGAACATGAACGACCGGGATCAGGCGACATTAGCTAATGGTGTGCTTCATTACTTTAACGAGCGTGGTATAAGAACGACGCCTCATATCGTGACGCGACTCGATCGGTATACGTCAGGGCTTGTCTTAATTGCCAAACATAGCTACGCGCATCATTTATTGCAAATGACGGATGTGAAGCGGTGGTATACAGCCGTTGTCGAGGGCGAATTGTACGGGTCAGGCACATTATCGTGGCCGATTGCGCGACATTTGCCGTCGATCATCGAGCGGACGGTTAGTAGCGACGGTAAAGAAGCGGTCACGCATTATTGGTCTAAAGCGGTCGGACGTGGGCGCACGTGCGTTCAGCTTGAATTAGAAACAGGGCGGACGCATCAAATCCGTGTTCATTTTGCTCATTTTGGCTATCCGTTAGTTGGGGATGATTTATACGGGCGTTCGTCTATTGATATAACCGGTCAAGCACTGCACGCTCAGTGGCTCAGCTTTGTCCATCCGTTTACATTGAAGCGCGTGACGGCGTATGCTCGGTTGCCGGCTGCGATCCAAGCACTCTTGTAGGGAAAGGCAGTTGTTAGGTCGTTCGGGATTTTGTTTTTTGTAACGGGTTTGACGATGGGAAACATATCGTTAGATGGAATTCGCGATTTTAAGTAACTCTGTTTTTAATTTGTCGCGGTCATCGCTAAAATAGATTAATTGTAAATTGTATTCCATTTCTCCATTAAACCAATGTAATTCTGCGCCTTTGATGGCTTTGTTCATCTTAAATAACCCTGTTATGTCATCGTTAATGTCGACGTCGATGTAATCGCCTGTATTAGAATATCTGCTGTAATATCGATCAAAATTGGCTATCGTATAGCTGATATGTGGGATGGCGGGTTGCGAGATTGATCCTTCTTGCCATTTAGCATCTTCTTCTGTCGAAGGATATTGAATGAATGAGACAATGTTTTCTTTGCTGTTTTCCCAACCTGATATAACGACCTTGGTTTGTTCATGTTCAAAAGGGAAATAAGAAGGGGATTTTATGTCATAAGGCAGTGCTTTTTTAGCAGTTGTTTTGTCTACTGGTTTATAAATCGTGCTTATATCTTCTTGACTGACGTCGAGATAGCCAGTATCTAATGTTTCATTGTTCGTGCATGCACTCATCATAAGTAAGATGAATATCATCATGATAAATTTTTTATACACATGAACACCCTTTTTTAAATGTAAATGGTTAAAGTGAAGATAGGTTAAGTGTATCATCTATTTCCATTATTAGAAATATAAGTCTTTAATAAAAAGCCAGACGAGGATAGTCGCCTGGCTAATCTGTTTCAAACATATATTCTTTTTTGCGTGATTGGATGTTTAAGACGATGCCGATCGCAGCCATGTAGACGAGCAAGGACGTCCCGCCGTAACTGAGAAACGGCAAGGGCAAGCCAGTCAGTGGTAAGAGCTGGATTGACATACCGATGTTTTGGAAAATTTGATAAAAGAACATGCCGACAAAGCCGACTGCTAAATAAGTACCGAATGGATCGCGACAATCAAGCGCAATTTGAATAATCCGATAGATTAATAGGAAATACAAAATAATCACGACACTTGAACCGATGAAACCGAATTGTTCGGCGACGGCGGTAAAAATCATGTCTGAATGCTGTTCAGGAATTGATAGTTGAAAATTACCCAGTCCTTTACCAAATAATTCGCCAGAACCAATTGCAAGCATGGAGCGGATGGACTGCATGCCTGAACCGTCTGCATACAAGTGGGGGTTCTGCCAAGCTTGTATACGGTATACAGCGTGTCTGAATGGGGTATCCATCCAAAAGTTGACGAATTGTTCTGTAAACATTAAGTATATTACGACTAAAAAGCCACTGAACACCGCTATTATCCCAAATAATGAAAAAATGAAGCGCCAGCGAATCCCAGATATTAAGATAAGAAACCCTGCAATCGAGATGATAACCATACCTGATCCCAAGTCAGGCTGCATAACAATAAGAACAAGAGGTGGGATGGTTAAACCTAAAATCTTGATTAGTAGAACAGAATCATATTTTAAATTTTTGTAAGTCCATTGTTCATTATGTGACGTAATGACATGTGCTAACGTAATGACTAGAAAAACTTTCATAAATTCAGAAGGTTGTAGGGAACCGACTGGTAACTGATACCAGCTATAAGAACCGTTGATTTCCACAGCAAAAACAAACAACCCGGCAAGCATAGCAATACCTAAAAAATAAAGGGGCCAAGTTAGTTTGCGATAAAAGTCAAAATCTAGTAACATAATCGCCGCAATCCCTATTCCGCCAATCACGAACCATGTTATCTGTTGTATATAAAAATCGATGTTAGATAAATCCCCTCGCAAATGGGGTTGTAATAAATAAAGCGTTGTAATTCCAATCGCAATGAGACTCACCATTACAAATAGTAGGAAGGTATCGAGTTTTTTTTCGTTGCCGTAGTTCTCCATGGATGGGACTCCTTTAATGTTTTCATCTCTTCTATTTTCTAGTATTTGTGAGCGTTCGTCAATGTGAAGTCGTTAACAGTTTTTGAAAGTTTGCGCTTATGTGAGAAAATGTTTGTAAGTAGGGCGATTTTTTTATAAAATAAGAGCAGGTACTAATAATTAATCATAATTTTATGGCTGATCAGGAGGTCATTTGAATGAATTTTTCTTTAGAAGGTAAGACGTATGTAGTGATGGGAGTTGCGAACCGCCGTAGTATTGCATGGGGTATTGCACAAGCATTGCACAATGCAGGAGCGCGCTTAGTGTTCACGTATGCGAATGAGCGTTTTGAGAAACCAGTTCGTGAATTGGCAGATTCGCTAGACCGTGACGATTCGTTGTTTTATGAATGTGACGTCACAGATGATGAAGCGATCAAGCAGACGTTTACGAGTATTAAAGAGGATGTGGGCGTGATTCACGGCTTAGCGCATTGTATCGCGTTTGCGAACCGTGATGATTTAAACGGTGAATTCGTTGACACGTCACGCGATGGATTTTTATTATCCCAAAACATTAGCGCGTATTCGTTGGCTGCGGTTGCGCGTGAATCGAAGGACTTAATGACTGAAGGCGGCAGCATTGTAACACTCACATACCTTGGTGGCGAGCGCGTCGTGCAAAACTACAATGTGATGGGTGTTGCGAAAGCGAGCTTAGATGCGACGATGAAGTATACCGCGAATGATTTAGGTAAGCATGGCATTCGTGTGAACGCGATTTCAGCAGGTCCAATTCGTACGTTGTCAGCGAAAGGTGTTGGCGATTTTAATTCAATTTTACAAGAAATCGAAGAACGCGCGCCTTTACGTAAGCCTGTTACACAAGAAGAAGTCGGCGATGTGGCTTACTTCTTAATGAGCGATCTATCTCGCGGTATGACAGGTGAGATCTTGCACGTTGACTCTGGTTTTAACATTTTAGGTAAATAATTGAAGTGTGATTGATGAAAAAGCTCAACCTTAGCGGGTTGAGCTTTTTTTGTTGGGGGTGGTGGAGTTGGGTTTATTAAATAATTGCGCTTAGTTTTGAGATAAGTGCGTGAGGTTTTGAAATAACTTAGTGGATTTATTAAATAAGTTGAAGGGTGCGGTGAACTTATTAGATAACTAGAGGAATTTATGAGATAAGTCGGTGGAGTTTTGAAATAAATCCGTCGATTTATTTCAAAAGTTACTGCGTCGAACGCTTGTGGGCTGTTGTGCATAGGTTATGAGTGAGAATTGATCAAGAAGGAGTCGATTTTATGCCGGAAAAACAAGCTAAGCCGCCGTTGTTATTCATTTCAAATCCGCCAGCGATAGACCCGGTCGTGCAGGCACAATCGCAATATTATAGTTCAGAGGAAAAATCGTTAGCGCCAGCAGAAGACGAAGCACATGAATCACCGAATAAACGGCGAAAATTTCACGATATGACGATTGACGAAAAATTACGTTACATGGTCGATATGCCCGATGTGATGCCGAAAATGAAATGCGAAGTTAAAACTGATCAGCAAACGTATATCGGAACTGTCGAACAGTGTGATGACAACCAGCTCGTCATTCGAACCGCCGACCAAGGCTTTCGGGTTAAGATGAAGCGGGACCAAGTGGAAGACGTGCGGTTGGTTGGGTTTTAACCAAGGTATGTCAAGAATATATAAAGAAAAATATTCTAAAATTAAAAATACCTTCTAATTAATTTTATAAAGTGGTTCAGTTAATCGTTAAACTTAACTGAACTACTTTATTTTGTTAGTAGATACTTGATTCAACTTATTTACATTTCGTGGTAAAATAGGTTAAACACCAGTTGCTATATTATAATGTCATTATAAAACATCTTATATTTAGGGGAGTTTATATGTTAATTTCAGCTTTGGTTATGGGATGGGTAGGCGTTTTAATCCATTTAATTATAATGTCGACATTCAAAAAAATGATCAAGCATAATGAGTTTGCTTTTTTGCACTTATTGATGGTGTTTATGTATGCTATGTGGCTTCCTTTGCCCATCACTCTGTATCAATTGCTTGATTCGCATTTGTTACAAGTAGGGATAATTTTTGGTTTTACATACTTATTCATGATAGTGGTAACAATGGCGCTTCAAGTTGGCCATATTACATTTGTTACAAAAAGTAATGAGGAAGAAAATATCTCAAATGAGATTGCTTCATATGTGATGGGAACCTTATCTAATCCGTTTGAAACCATAGCGAATGTGTTCAAAAGTATTTGGGCGTTGTTTTTAGGGTTAGCTTTTTGGAATGCCGGAGAATATCTCATGTCCATTTTGATGTTGGTATTTAGTTTATTGTTTGTTTATTACTTATTTATTGTGCTGGATACCAGTGTATTAAGGCGAATAAAATTGTTTTCAAAGGTTAAAGCGAATACGCTGTTTATAAACCTTGAAACGTTATTGTTTTTCTCGGTCATCATGTTTTATGTAACTTTTCATATTTAACATTAAAGAGTATGTTAGGTTTATTCGATTTTAGAAATGTGAATTAAACATGCACAAAGAGGATGGGATAAAAAGGTGTTCATTTGTGCAAAAGACGAATGTTTAAAATTATAATAGTTAAGCACTAATGAAGCGGAATCAAAACACGTAGACGCCTGTGGGAACCGCACGCGTCTCGAGACCCCACAGGCCATGCTTTCCGGCCGAGTGATGCACCTGCGTCTACTAGCAGTGCTTCGAAGTAGGCTTCCTCGGTGCAAGTTGCACGGAGGATTTTTCGATGATGTTGCCTGGCTCGAGCCGTGCCCCGGTATAGGAAACACGGCGATTGCGCCAGCAGAGCCGATGTTGAGCTTATGTCACGGAGACCCAAGCGAAGTGTTTTGATGGAGCGTCATGCAAGCAGAACCCCGAACAATTTATTTTCATTAAATCGTTCGGGGTTCACTTTGCATTATTAATTTTTGCCTCAGCGTCTTTGTCTTGTTATATCTTCAATTTAATTGGTCTCGAAATTATCTATTACCCTAACGTATTCATAGCTGGTAAGCATGTAACGTGGCAGAAGCAGTCTAGGTTGACGGTGATGCAAATGCCTGTGGCGCGTAAGTTAGCTGTTTTTTGCTTCGTTGGGTCGACGCAGCCGGGTTGTGTATCGGATGGGTCGCGTAGTAATTCGAGTGTGGCGCAGTTGTCACGACCGACGTCATTGACGCGGAAAAAGAAACTATCGAGGACGGTATGATTTTGGTCATTGCGCACCCCAAATCCTCGGAATGGTTCGCATTTGCAGTACAGTAATACGGGCACGGTATCAAGGTTGTTTGGTGCCGTCGTGTCACCGCGCAAATCTTGAATCGATTGCTCACAACCGATATCACAATCGTCATCGACAATGTCATCTTGAGCATCGACGATTTGGTTTAAAATATCTGCGACGCAATTCGTGTCGTCTTTTTTATGATGGTGCTGTTCTTCGCAGCAAGACATAAACAAGCTCCTTTCTGAGATAGTCTTTTGACCATGGTTACGCTAATAATGTATGCCTAGGAGAAACACTAGTGTGGGCATTTGACATGATGTTCGGGTAAAAAAGATTTTTATGCTGAGTGGGGCGTTTACCTAAGCTAAAACGAACGAGTTGAATAGACTAATTAAGGAAGGCAGATCGAAAGGAGTGTTTCTATGTCTCGTTCTAAAAAAGAAGTGCACGTGAATGATTTAATTATACGAGCGGATAATGTCATGGTTGAACAGGCGGAAAAAGAATCGCAACCATGGGTGAAACGTGATGTGGCGAGTGACCATCATCACGATGCCGAAGAGTTTACGAAGTCGGACGATGAGATGGATGATGATCACGACAAGCGACCGCCGTTTTCTTGGATTTAGCGATTTGAGGAACTTGCCTTACTAGGGTGAGTTCCTCTGTTTTTGACGTTAGCGATTTTGTTTTTTTAAATAATTGAGGTTAGTTATTTAATAACTGAGGTGATTTTTGAAATAAATGGGCGAATTTATTTAAAAACTTGGCGAGGTCGTTTAATTTATTTAAAAAATGACTCGACTTATCTCATAAATCAGGGGAGTTATTTCAAAAGTAAGCGGAATTATTTCAAAACTAAAATGGGGATGCGGTCATAAAATGAGACTGTGGTACGAATAATTATGTATAAAAACGGGTATAGGATAACTAAGGAAAGGAGTTGATCGTATGGGTTATATTTTACCGGTTGATCAACACCAATATCAGCGTTATCAACAGCGAGTGACGAGTGAAAATCGTGTTCCGTATATGGTGGAGCGTCCGTTTGGGGCGGAGTTAGACACGCAGCGGAAGCAATCGTTCGAGTATGCGGAAGACCGTAAACAGATGAGTAAACGTTATCAAAACAAACCGGAACAGGATCAAGAGCAACAACAAAGTGCTGAACAAGCTGAAACGATGCAGTTATATATGCCAGAGAATGTGCAACATCCAACTAATATCAAAAATTTCAAAGAACTAACAGGAAAAGGCCGCTTCTTTAGCGAAAGTGTCTAGGTGAGAGTTTTTGCTAAAGGAAGGGTTAATAACATGAAGATGAAGCAACTCAATGACTACTGTTACTACTTTCATAGCTCCGTCAATGTCGGTTATGTGCATGAAGGTGATCAAGGGTTACTAATTGATGCGGGTATTGATGCCTCATCGATTCGCAAAGTGGTGAGGCAATTAGAGGAAAAAGATTTGCCGATCACGCACTTGTTTGTCACACATGCACACGCCGATCATTTTGGCGGGGCTAGCTATTTGAAAAAGCATTATGATGTCAAAATTATCGCACCACCATTAGAAGCGGTCATTATGAAGTATCCGGTGTTGGAGCCGACGTATTTGTTCCAAGGGACGACACCGCCTGATGAGCTTCGAAATAAATTTTTAGAAGGACCACCGATTGATGTTGATATTGTTATCGATGAGGGGCAGCATCAAGTGGACGGGTTCGAATTTGAATGTCTGTTAACGCCGGGGCATAGTTATCATCAATTAGCGATTGCGATGCACGGCATTTTGTTTGCAGCTGATAGTTATTTCGGTGAGAAAGAATTATATAAACATAAAATTCCGTTTTTAACGTGTGCGAATGATACGATCAAAAGTATTGAAAAATTAATGGATACAAATTATGACGGCGCGCTTCCAGGTCACGGTAAGTTTGAGGAAAATTACCATGATACGTTACAAATTAATATTGATTATCATCGCTCGGTTTTGAAAGCGCTATATGAGATGGTGCGGATCTCGCCACACGGTTTGTCTTTAGAAGATATCGTGGCGTATATGTGCGCGCGGTATGACGTCAATGCCGAACAATTATCACAATATTTATTATTCCGCACAGCTGTTTCGGGTTACGTCAAAGCGTTAATCGATGATGGTGATCTACATTGTGTAATTGATAATTATCGTATTATGGTCCAAGCGTCTTAATGACTCAATCCGGCTAGTATGGCATTACATACAAGCCGGATTTTTGTGTCCATTCGGCATACATAACATCCTCGACGGTTAATTGTTGTCGGTTTAACTCATCGTATAAGTCGTCATATCCCCAAGTGATTTCGTCTACATTTTCCCCGATAATTTCGCCGTCTGTAATGATCGCAATCGGCATTTCGACAGCTTGCGGGGTGAATCCTAAATCTTCATTTTTCGGTGTTTGGTATCTATATTTCGGAAGGACGTTGATACTGCCGTTCGTTTCAAACACGGCGTACTCCACTTCTTGGATAGAAAAAACACCCTCATCTCGTAATAAGTGCATCAATTGGTTCATGTCGAGTTTCGCTTTTTTTAAGACGTCTTTTTGAATTTGCCCCCGACGAATCACGAGGGACGGCGCGCCTTCCAATATTTTGCGCGTCCGTCTAAACTTATTCGTCACCCACTCGGTAGTATAAATCAACACGCCCCATAGCGTCACAGCAAATAAAATCATCGGAATGCCGACCTCTTTGTCAAACAACGCGTTACCAACTAATTCGCCTAACACGAGGGCTGCGATGAAGTCGAACGCGGTAATTTGCGTGATTTGCGATTTACCTAACACTTTCGTTAAGACGAATAGCGCGGAAAAACCGACGCATGATTCTAAAAAAATTCTTACAAAATCCACGACAACACCTCCGTCAAACGTCAATCTTATTATGGGACGTGTGTTAGCTTTCATGCATGAATCGATGATGCAGGCACAAACTAATCGCAAATGTGGTATGAAAGGATGAGTTAACGTGCAAGGGAAAATGACGCTCGGGTTAGTGGTGGTAGGCATTGCGTTGTTAATCGGCTGGTTGATGTATCATTGGTTGATTTAATTGTAGGTTGGAGTGGAGGAAAGGATAGACGCAATCGCTATAAGGGGATTAGTCAAGTTGAAAGCAATAAAAAAGCTGGCGTTGTGCCAGCTTTTCCATTCTCTATAAATCTTTCACCATCGTCACATGCGGGATGCCTGCGTCCATGAATTCGTCGGAAATGATTTCGTAACCAAGCTTTTCGTAAAACTTGATCGCGTACGTTTGCGCGTTGAGTTTTGCTTTCGGATAGCCTTTATCACGAATAACCTCTTCCATCGCTAAAATGATGTCGCGTCCGTAGCCGTTGCCACGTTCTTCTTTTAGCACGGCGATGCGCTCGAGTTTGCCGTATTCATCGGTAAAACGAAGGCGACTTGCCGCAATTGGACGGCGTTCGAGGCTATATCCGACGAAATGGATCGCATGGTCATCATGTTCGTCCATTTCTTCTTCAAAAGGGACGTTTTGTTCTTCTACAAAGACGATTTTGCGAATATCGAATGCTTCGTCTTTTTGTCTTATCGTTTCAATCGGTTTTACGTTCAACATCGTCTGTATTACCCCTCGCCAAGCTTAAATGTTTCATGAACAGTCCATGAACCATCTTCTAATTGATAAAGGAGCTGGAAGCGGTCGACTGTATCGTGTAAGTCGAACGATAGTAGGCGCAAGCTTCCGTAAACATCTGAGTGTTCTTCTTCAGATAATTCCTGACTAATCGTAATGTGTGGCACGAATTTGAATTCTCTATTATCAGGGAATGGTTCTTCATGCATTTTTTCATTTAGATAGGTTAATTTCTCATGGTCATCGACCCGTAAATAAATCGTATGTGTCGTCGGGCTGAACGAGCTGACACGTCCAATATGAATATCGAACGGATCAAGATTTTTTGCTAATTCACTACACGCTTGTTCGATTTCTTTAATGTCATCGGCTGATGCTTCAAAGCGTTCTTTTAATGTAATATGCGGTGGTACTAACGAATAGCGTGGATCGTAACGCTTTCGGTAGGAGTTTGCTTCGTCTTGTATTTCTTTCGATGGAAAAATGGCTATACCATAAGTAACTGGTGTCATGATTAAATCCCTCCAAATAAATAATCTCGTTTAAAACTCCGTCAAATGAATTTTTTAACTGTATTTTATATTATAACAGAAAACGGGTAAAAAAATCGCCCCTAGATTGTGCTTATTTTCCGAAAATATGTTCAAGGGCGTTCGGCAAGTCTTTTTGCCACTGTTTCCACGTATGTTTGCCTTCTAATTCTTTGTACGTATAATCTGAAACGCTCTCCGTTAATAGTTGTTGTAAACTGCGATTCGGATTTAAGAAGTCTTCGATATCCCCGTAAGTTGTCTCTACCTCTTCTTCATCAAGGCCGATTGTATGATAGATCGACATCGTATCAATTTCGTCACTTTCTTTCACTAACGATTCCACACGCTCATCGGTATAGGGTGACTGCATGATCACTTTACCGAATGTGTTCGGATATTTTAGCGCCGTCATGAGGGAAACTGTACCTCCGAGTGAGTCGCCCATTAAGACGCGGCACGATTTGACGTGATAACTCGGCAATTCTTTGTCTAAAACGGGCACGACTTCAAAGCGCAAAAACTTCATGTAATTCTCCTGCATATCGCTATCAGGGTGATATTTGTGCCAACGATCATCACGGTCTTGGTAGTGGATGCCACAGAAAATCGTGTTTTCGATTTTGCCTTCTCCGTGCAGTTTATCGCTAACGCGTGCTAGGCGTCCAAGCTGATAATAATCATCACCGTCTTGCACGATGCATAAATGATATTTATATAAGGGGGAATAATTTTCAGGTCGGTAAATGTTAATCGTAAACGTTTCATTCATGTACTCGCTTTCGATAACGCGTTCGACCATAGAACCGTCTCTACCCATTATGATGTCCTCCAGTCTATTGTGTGTTGGTTTATGTGATGATGCTGTATAGTCTATATTTTACCATAATCATCTAAATTCGCGAACTTTTTTGATTTGTCCAAATCCTTGGTTCTGATATAATAAAGTAAAGGAGGTTAACAATTATGGCAGCACATTCCAGTCATATTCCAAGTGATCAAATTGAACAAGCCGCGCGAGAAGCGCTAGAAAATCGCGGGGTCACTATCCATAGTATTGCAGAAATTGTCTATCAAATGCAAAAACCTTATAATCCGACGCTTTCTTTTGAGTATTGCGTCGACAGTGTGAATCGTGTGTTGGAAAAGCGAGAGATCCAGCATGCGTTATTAGTCGGGGTTGAGCTCGATAAACTTGCCGAACAAGAGCAGTTATCGGAACCGTTACAGTCGCTTATCGCACAAGATGAAGGGCTGTTTGGTGTCGATGAAACGATTGCATTCGGTGCCGCGCTCGGTTACGGCAGTATTTCCGTGACGACGTTTGGTCATTTAGACAAAGAAAAAATCGGTGTCATTAAGGACCTTGATAGTAAAGTCGGTGGTCAATGTCACACGTTTTTAGATGATATGGTCGGGAGTATTGCGGCGAATGCGTCGAGTCGAATTGCTCACCGTTTGCGCGATTCGGTCGATGGGTTAACAGAAGATGAAATCGAAAAACGAGACCAAGAAGAGCGGTTTTAAGGAGGATATTTCATGGTTAAGTCATTACAAGATACGAAGACATTAAATAATGGTGTGGAAATGCCAGGCTTTGGGCTTGGTGTGTTTAAAGTATGGGAAGACGATGAGGCACGTTTTAGTGTGCAAAAAGCGATCGAAAACGGGTATCGTCTCATTGATACGGCGTCGTTTTATGATAATGAAGTTGGCGTCGGCCAAGGGATTAAAGATAGTGGTGTTAGTCGTGACGAGTTGTTCGTGACGACGAAAGTGTGGAATGAAGAACAAGGCTACGATAATACGTTGCGCGCATTCGAAGCGAGCATGAATCGTTTAGGGTTAGAGTACTTAGATTTATATCTCGTGCACTGGCCAGTGAAAGATTATTACCGTGACACGTGGAAAGCGATGGAGCGCCTCGTCGATGAAGGGCTCATTCGCTCGATCGGGGTTAGTAATTTTAAACAGCGTCATTTAGAGCATTTAATGGCGGGGGCGAATGTGAAGCCAGTCGTAAACCAAGTGGAATATCATCCGCATTTACAACAACAAGATGTAAAGGCATTTTGTGAGCAGGAAAATATCCAACTTGAAGCGTGGTCACCGCTTAAGCAAGGGCAATTGTTAGAGGATGAGACGATCAAAAAAATTGCTGATAAGCACGGCAAAAAACCGGCGCAAATCATTTTGCGTTGGGATGTCGATATGAATGTCGTCACGATTCCAAAATCCGTGAAAGAGCATCGCATTATTGAGAATAGCGATATTTTTGATTTTCAATTAGACCAAGACGATCTCGCGGCGATTAAGGCGTTGAACCGTGATGAACGTGTCGGTCCAGATCCAGATCAATTCGGATAAGAAAGGGTGATGCACGTAATGAAATCAATTTATATTCTCGATGGCGCGCGTACACCGTTTACGGCATTTGGTGGATCATTTGTTGATACGAATGCGGTTGATTTAGGTGTCGTAACGGCTGAAGCGGCGCTTGAACGTGCGAATGTGTCAGCAGATATCGTTGATCATGTCATTTATGGCAACGTGATTCATACAGGCAAGAATGCGGCCTATTTAGCACGGCATATAGGGCTTAAATCGGGCATTCCTGAACGGGTGCCGGCGCTTACGTTGAATCGGTTGTGTGGCTCTGGACTACAATCTGTTGTTTCGGCCGCGCAACAAATTGCCTTACAAGAATCAGACGTTGTGTTAGCTGGTGGCGCCGAAAATATGTCGCAGTCGCCGCTATCTAATTTTAAACAACGGTTTAAAGGCGTAAAAATGGGTGATTTAACGTTTACCGACATGTTATCGGCTACGCTCACGGATGAGTATACAGGCAATGGCATGGGCATGACGGCTGAAAAATTATCTGAGCAATATGATATTTCGCGTGAAGCGCAAGATGCGTATGCGGTCGAGTCGCATAAGCGCGCGGCGAATGCGGTCTCGCAAGGCTATTTAGCAGAAGAGATTGCGCCCGTGACGTTACAGACGCGTAAAGGTGAGATAGAAGTCGCGAAAGATGAACATATTAAACCTGACTCATCGGCGGATGTTCTTGCTGGATTAAAACCGGTGTTCAAGCAAGATGGTACGGTCACAGCAGCGAACTCATCGGGTATTAATGATGGAGCAGCGAGCGTCGTCGTTGCTGGAGAAGATGCGGTGCGTGACCATGATTTAGCGCCGATTGCGGAAGTGAAGGCGTGGCATGTCGCGGGAGTTGATCCGACTATTATGGGGATTGGCCCTGTGCCAGCGATTAATGGCGCCCTTGAAAAAGCGGGGTTAACGCTGGATGATATGGATCTCGTCGAAGTGAACGAAGCGTTTGCCGCACAGTATTTAGCCGTTGAAGAAGCGTTAGGTTTAGACCGTGCGAAAACGAATGTGAACGGAGGTGCGATTGCATTAGGTCATCCCGTTGGCGTGAGTGGAACGCGCGTGTTGCTAACTGCGGCGTATGAATTAAAGCGACGCGGCGGCCAATATGCCGTTGTTAGTTTATGTATCGGTGGTGGACAAGGCATCGCGATGGTGATTGAAAATCAATAGAATCAAGAGAAGAGGGAAAATCCGCACTTAGGTGCGGATTTTTTCGTTTTGATGAGGCGGATACGGCGAAATATGGCGGTGATACGGCGATTTTTTGTGATGATACGGCGGAATTTTTGAATGATACGGCGAAATAGCGGAATTATTCGGCGAAATCTTGCTTCAATACGGAGAACCTCGCCTCATCCTAATTAAAAAGCACCCGCATTACGTATGCGACTGCCTCATGTCGTGATAGATATCTTTTTTTAATGTTAAGAAGTCTTGTGACAATAATAAATCTTCATGCCTTGGCCTTGAGAACGGGATATCGAACGTGCTTTGGATCGTCGCTGGGCGGTGCGACAAGATGATCACGCGGTCGGATAAAAACATCGCTTCTTCGATATTGTGCGTGACGAACACGATCGTGCGTTTATGGTTTTCCCACATTGATAACAACCATTGTTGCATGTCGATGCGGGTGAATTCGTCGAGTGCTGAAAACGGTTCGTCGAGTAGGATGAGCGATTGAGGACTTAAAATGCTTCGAATAAATGACGCGCGTTGTTTCATCCCACCTGACAATTCATGCGGATAGGCATGTTCGTACGATGCTAATCCGGCACGCTCAATCATATCTAAGGCTTTGTCATAATCTTTTTCCCCTTGGATTTCTTGTCCGAGTAAGACATTCTCGAGCACAGTACGCCACGGAAAGAGCGATGGCGATTGTGGGGTGTAGCTAACCGAGCCAGGTTTCCCCGTAATACTACGACCGTTTAAGTGAATATCGCCTGATGTTGGCGTTTCAATTCCACCGATCAAGCGAAACAACGTACTCTTACCGCTACCTGATGGACCTAAAATCGAGACGAATTCGCCTTCATCCACTGAAAATTGGATATCGTCTAAAACGTGTTGATCGCCGAATGATTGCTGAATGTGTTTTACATCAAGGTGTGTCATGGGAATCCCTCTTTTCTGCTGTTTGCCAGTGGATGACGCGCTTTTCGAGCCAGACGATGAGTAAAAAGAATAATAAACTAATCGCGACGATGATGAAAATCGCGACGAAGATACGGTCGGGTCGGAATGAGGACGAAGCAAGCGTCATATAGACACCGAGTCCGTTGTTGGCGCCTAACCATTCAGAGATGACAGCCCCCATCACGCTGTATGTGGCCGAAATTTTCAAACCAGAAAATAAAGACGGCAACGCATTTGGCCACTCTAATTTACGAAAGATTTGCCGTTTGGTCGCGCCAGCCATTTGCATGTAATGGCTTAGATCGCGGTCAGCTTGCTGGAAGCCACTTAATAATGAAATCGCAATCGGGAAAAAGCACACAAGTGTGATCACGATTAATTTAGGGAACATGCCGAAACCGAACCAGCCGACGAGAAGTGGAGCCAAGACGATGATTGGAATGTTTTGCGATAAAATAATAAGCGGATACATCGATTGGCGTAAAAACGGCACTAAATGAAGTGCGATTGCAATGCCGACACCGCTTGCACTTCCGATCACGAAACCGATCACGATCAGTTTTAACGTCGCGAATACGTGCTGGTTATAATCGGTCCATTCGGTGACGCCGACTGTGATAATATCGCTCGGTGGGGGTAAAAACCACTTTTCGATGTTAAACACGACCGTACTTAATTCCCAACCGGCGAATAAAACAATTAAAACGAGCGCCGGCCGCCACCCTTGTATGATTAGGTTACGCATCGCGATGCTTCTCCGTTAACGCATCCATTGACGCCCCTTCTGGATAATGCGCAATTTTCACCTGGGCGATCACGTTCGGACAGCCGATGTCGATCATTTTTCGGTTAATTTGTTCGACAATGGCAAGTAATTCAGACAGTTCGCCTTCCATCGTCGTCTCAAGCGGCCCGACTTCGTATTTGACGCCCGATGAAGCGATGACGTGAATCGCTTCATCGACGTATGGAATGACGTCGTCGTTTGGCCCGGGTGTTTTCGGGATGACTTGAATGCTTAATAATGTATTAGCCATGTGTTACTCCTCCTTGGGTAAAAAGTCGTTCGTAAAGGCTGATTCTGCGTCAAATTCGCCTTCAAGAAGGTCGTGTTCGTTCATCCATTCGGCGTAATTTTCCCAGACGTCCAGTTTTTGATGACCCCATTGTGGTGCGTCATCTTGATAGCGCGGCGATAACCATTTTTGGCTTTCGCGCACGAGTTCTTCGTCTAAATCAGGTTCGGCTTCGATTAATATATCCGCTGCTTGTTCAGGGTTGTCGATCGCAAATTGATAGCCTTCTGACGCTGCTGCGACGAAGCTTTCGACGACTTCAGGTTGTTCATCAATCATCGTTTCGTTTGTCGCGAGTACTGGTGTGTAGTAATCTAGTTTGTCACTATATTCAGTTAAATAAATCATGTTCAGATCAGTGCCACGAAGTTCAGCTTCAATGCCATCCCAACCGTAATAAATCCAGCCGAAATCGATGTCTTGGCGCTCAACGGCTGTAAAAAAGTCTGTGTCTCCCATATTGACGATATCGACTTTTTCAACGTCGGCATTTTCCTGTTGCATCACAGATGAAATGACCGCTTTTTCGAGTGGGGCACCCCATCCGCCGTACGTTTTACCTTCAAAATCTTCAGGAGATGTTATGCCTTTTTCTTCTAAAGAAGCGAAACCTGATGTATTGTGCTGAATGACCGCTGCGATGGAAACGACCGGCACGTCTTGGGCGCGTGCTTCCGTAATGCTTTCTTGAAAACTGACCCCAAAATCGGCCTGGCCTGATGCGATGAGCTGATCGGCTGACGATTCACCTGGAAGCATTATCTCAACATTTAAACCGTGTTCTTCAAAATACCCTTCCGCTTGTGCGACATATAGGCCAGTATGATTTGTGTTAGGCGTCCAATCGAGGACGACTTTCACGCTTTCGTTGTCACTGTTTTCTGTGTTGTCTTCACTTTCCCCGCCGCATGCGACGAGTAACAAACTTACTACCATGATCAAAATCCATTTTTTCATCTTAGAAAAACCTCCCCAAATTGTGTTTAGCCATAAGTTGGAGGTATTAAAAAAGCCCTAGGAATAGTTCGCCTAGGGCACACAAACGTTGATTAATTACGTCGAGTCGATGTGTTCCCTACGCTGGTCTTAGCCAGTTCAGGTTCTAAGAGTCAGTATCTTACGGATACAATCTCAACCAGCAACACTGGTCCCCCTACAACTTATGTCTATTTTGATTTTTATTCCATTTCAGTGTGCCACAATCTTGTAACAATTGCAACGATTACTTCGTATTTGTTTATCACGTGATCCGCACGACCGATTGATACGGCGATTTTCAGGAGGGATACGGCGATTTTTTCAGATTATACGGCGATTTTACGAAAATATACGGCGAAATCTCGGGATTTTTCGGCGATTTTCCGAAAAAGCATCTTCACTTGAATTGGGCCATATACTATTTTATAATAATAATTAGAATTTTCAGATTTGTAAGTCATCAGAACAAATTTGGGGGAGTGTTTCACGTGATGTCGAACGATTTGAATCAAATGTTGGAACGTACGAGACGAAACACATTAGGTGACTTATTGTTACGGACGCGCGAGCGGATGCCGGACAAGTTTGCGCTAGCGTATGAAGGACGGCGTGTTACGTATGCTGAGTTGGACGATTTAGTGAATCAAACAGCGCATGCGTTTCGCGAGCAAGGCATGGTGAAAGGCGATATGATTACGGTGATGTCGAAAAACAGTCTCGATTTCGTCGTGTTAAAATTTGCGCTCGCACGACTTGGAGCTGTGATGATTCCAATCAACTATATGTTGTCACACGATGATGTGGCGTATATTTTAGAACATTCGCAAGCAACGGGGCTGGTGGCGTCAACCGATTTTGCGCCTGTATTGGAAGAAGCGGTGAAACGAGATTCAATCCATTTTAAGTTTGTCATGGATTTAGCTGATGGCGAAGCGGTTTCAAGTGATCTGGCGGATTGGCAATCCCTTCAAGCGGTGCGTTCGGATCAGCCGACGACGCTCGTGGATGAAGATTTAGCAGATGAAGACTTAGCGCATGTGTTATACACGAGTGGGACAGAATCGCGACCGAAAGGCGTTATGTTATCGCATAAAAGTTTGGTGAGTGAGTACGTCAGTTGTGTCGTCGATGGTAAGATGGAAAGCCGTGATGTGATGGTACATGCGCTTCCGATGTACCATAGTGCGCAACTCCACGTATTTTTAGGGCCAAGCATTTACTTAGGGGCGAGTGGAGTGATTTTACCGAATGCTACACCTGAAGGAATTTTAGAAACGATCGAGCGTGAAGGGGCTACGCAATTGTTCGCACCACCGACTGTGTGGATTGCCCTCTTGCGTCATCCTGATTTTGATAAGCGGGATTTATCGACGCTTGAAAAATGTTATTACGGTGCAGCGATTATGCCCCGGGAAATATTAAAGGAATTAGCGGAACGATTGCCAAATGCGAAGTTTTGGAATTTTTACGGACAAACAGAAGTCGCCCCGCTTGCGACAGCGCTCCAGCCAGAAGATCAATTGCGAAAACTCGGTTCGGCAGGGAAACCGTCATTAAATGTGCAAACGAAACTCGTCGATGATCAAGGCGAGGAAGTGCCTCGTGGTGAAGTTGGAGAAATTGTTCATCGCACACCTCATGCGATGAAAGGATATTTAAATGACCCGGATAAAACGGCGGAAGTGTTCCAAAATGGTTGGTTCCATAGCGGGGACTTAGGCATGATGGATGACGAAGGGTATATTACGATTGTGGACCGCAAAAAGGATATGATTAATACAGGTGGCGTTAATGTTTCGAGTCGGGAAGTGGAAGAAGCGATTTATGAGTTAGAGGGTGTGTCAGAGGTCGCGGTGGTCGGTCTGCCTGATGCGTATTGGATTGAAGCGGTGACAGCGATTGTCGTGCCGAAAGAAGGCTATGAGTTGTCTAAAGATGACGTCGTGCAGTTTTGTGCTGAAAAGCTGACTAAATTTAAAGTCCCGAAATATGTGGAGGTCACCGATCAACTACCGAAGAATCCGAGCGGAAAAGTGTTAAAACGCGCGTTGCGTGATCAATACGAATCGGTGACGAATCAATAAGGGTGTGAAAAGGCCGGCGTCGATGCCGGTCTTTTTAATGGCTTAGCAGGGTGAGAAGGCATTCGGTGATATAGGAGGATATGCTATAATATAGAAAAAATGGATATAATGGAGTGTGTTTATGAGTTACAATACTTGGTTAATGGCGCTTATTGGCGGTGTGTTGACGTTTGTTTTTGCGGGGCAAGTTAATCCACTTATTATCACGAACGTGCTATTAGGAGGAATTGTCGGATTATTGCTAGATATGAAGCACGAGAAATCGTCATAGCATTTGTTTTCGGATAAATTATGATACAATTAAGAAAATATTGATTTCTACGAATAAAGGGGAAGGCTAATGACGGATCAAGCAACAGAAAAGGCTCGGTTGCAAGCTGATAAATCAACGCTTCTTGCTGAACTTGGAGCATCGATTTATCATCAATATCGATTAGGCCAATTGTATAGCGAAGAGCTCGAAGATTATGCGAAGCGGTTGCAAAAAATAGACGATTTATTGCATCGTTTACGCGAGCAAGACGAGTTACATAAAACGTGCACGTGTGGGGCTGTCGTCGGTGAATCAGATACATATTGTCATGCGTGTGGTCAAACGCTGTCGTTTTTAAAACAAGATCATCAAGATGACGCGTGCATTAATTGTGGTACGTATTTGCTTGTAGGTGCGACGTTTTGTCACGTGTGTGGAATGCGGCATGAGGAGGTTTCATCGTGATTTATTGCAGACAGTGCGGGGCAGAAAATCCGTCTGATGCGAATTATTGTCACGTCGATGGCCACCCTCTCGAGCCAGTTGTACACCCGCCTTATGTAGATGATTCGATGCGTGAATCATGTCATTATTGTGGTGCGTGGCGTGAAGGAGACAGCTCATATTGCCATGTGTGTGGTGAGTCGTTCGCACGGTTTAGAACACCGACATTTACAGCGAAGCGGGCGGCATTAAGTTGGCAACAAGAACCGAAACGAGCGTTAATAAAATCGCTTTTGATGACTTTACCGTTTGTAGTTATGTTGTTTGCCATAATGATTGCAGTCAGTGAATTTGTTCCTACATACGAGGACGACCAATCGAATGTGCTGACGAGTGGACACAACGTATTGTATGAATATGGACAAACCGCCGCACAAGCTGAAGGGAATCTTCAGCAATTTCGACGTGAAGAAACGTTAGTCAATAGAGAAAACGTCGATAGTATGACGATTATGGATTCCGACTCGTTTTTAACGTGGCGAGAAAAGGTGTTGATTAGTCACGGCCTTAACTTCGAACAAAGTCGTCTGTCATATGTTCCGCAACCGCATAGTGATGAAACGACTGAGGATAGAATGGAGACAACAGGGACCGTGGCGATGCCACATTATACGATATTACTAATGGTGCTAGCAGGTGTTAGTGGTTGGATCTATCGTCGGATGCGGTCGTCTATCAGTTTAACATCGATGGCGATGAGCGCGGTGAGTTTTATCGCTTGGTATGCCGTGCCATTAATCGTTTTAATTTCGCTAACATCAGGCTCGTTTGAGAATCAAGAAGAGTCCCGAAGAGTAGGTGAAATGGCGTTTAGTTTTTCAGTCGATTCATCGTTTGTCAGTTTGATGTTATTGCTAGGCGTTATGTTTTTCTTAGGTCAGTTATGGCAGGAAAAACGGGCGTTACCTTATTGGCTTGAAGGGGTTAAACACGGTGGTCGGTGGTTTGCTTTAATCGTTGGACTGTTCGTTATTGGTGGTCTTATCATTATCGGTTTATCGATGGGTGACGAATCCTTTTTAATGGTCGAGATGCAATCGTATACGATATTTGGGGTTGGGATCGTCGTCGTTGCGATGTCGATGTTACTCATCAATATCGGTTTGTTGAATCCATTGAC
Organism: Alkalibacillus flavidus; assembly: GCF_040545925.1. Lineage (NCBI taxonomy): Bacteria > Bacillati > Bacillota > Bacilli > Caryophanales > Bacillaceae > Alkalibacillus > Alkalibacillus flavidus. The sequence continues at coordinate 63,871 of NZ_JBEPMX010000006.1, read as the reverse complement.
GCTGCAGCATCCGTTTATCGTTCAAGAAGGTGGTGTTGACAGTTATCGTTTCCATTTGTTTAATCAATCGGTTGAGTCGATGGTCGGTGAGTTTAGTCAGTCGGAAGAAGAGGCTCAGCGATTTTTAGAGCCAATTGTTGATTTAGGGCCGTGGTATTGGTTCAGTTTTTTAATGCTCATCTTACTATGTGTGTTAATCGGCTTCGGCCTACAGTCATCATCGTGGCGTGTAACATTGTCGTTAGCTGTGGGGATCGCATTAACTTTCACCGTTTTAAATAGTTTGTTCGTTCAAGTGATGAACCATAAAATGATGACGTTTTATAATGAGAATGAGCACGTGAGAATTGTGATGTTTGAGTGGTTGACGACAGTGGGTGTGACGTTTAGTTTTGTTTTCGTCTTTGTGATGATGGGCGTTGTGATTAAACGATTATGGAAAGGAGATGAACGATATGAAAGCAATCGTTCATAAAGATAAATCGGGTTTGGACGGGTTGGCATTAGTCGACCATTCTGAACCAAGCGTAGGTGAGGCAGATGTGAAGGTAGCCTTAAAAACGGCAGGACTTAATCGGCGTGATGTTTCCGTGACTGGGCGCAGAGAGGATGGCGCTTCATCGCTCGTCTTAGGGTCAGATGGCGCTGGTGTGATTACGGATGTCGGATCGGCTGTCACGGGTTGGCAAGTCGGTGATGAGGTGATTATTAATCCAGGTATTGGTTGGACGGATAATGCGGACGCGCCACCAGAAGGCTTTCAAATTGTCGGTTTACCTGAGGATGGTACGTTTGCGACACATTATGTTGTTGATGCGCGTTACGTTGAAGCGAAACCGGCGTCATTGTCTTGGGATGAAGCAGGGGTTATTGCGCTTGCAGGTTTAACGGCTTACCGTGCTGTGTTTACACGCGCGAATGTAAAAGCCGGCGATACGGTGTTACTTCCTGGCATCGGAAGTGGTGTGCTCACGTATGCGCTTAAGTTTCTCAAAGCAGTCGGAGCGCGAGTCATTGTCACGTCTCGTTCTGAAGCGAAGTTAGAGACAGCTCGGGCGCTCGGGGCGGATCGTGGTGTGTTGACGACGACTGATTGGAATGCAGAATTAGCTGATGAAACGATTGATGTTGTCGTTGAAAGTATTGGGCGTGCGACGTTTCAAAAGTCGGTTGAAGCGGTGCGTCGTGGCGGGACGATCGTCATGTTTGGTGCGACGACGGAAGATACAGTTGAGTTCGATTTGCGTCAGTTTTTCTATGGTCAATACAATTTGTTAGGGACGACGATGGGAAGTGCTGAAGAATTGCGAGAGATGCTGTCGTTTGTCGAGAAAAATGGCATTAAGCCTGAAATTGATCGTATGTTTTCGCTCGATCAGTTTGATGAGGCGTTTCGTTATTTACGTGAATCGAAAAACTTCGGCAAAATTGGATTTCGAATAGATGTGTGATGAACGTCCGAGTAATGGCTCGGGCGTTTATTTTTTTGAGTGACACAAATGATAAATAATGGCGTCTCATCCTATAAAGGAGGTATAACATCATGAAAAAATGGAGTTTGATTCTGTTGGGATTAATGACTGTGGTAAGTCTAGCAGCATGTGGCACGGTCAATAATTCGGATGGTAACAGTGTGAATGCTGACAGTGTGTCGAAGGATGAAGAAGAACGCGACACCAATCAAGACGTTGACAATGAAAAGGAAAATGACATGACCTTTAAAGGTTACATAGGTCTGTTTGAAGATGGGCGTATCCTTGTGACAGAGAATGATGTCGGCCGCGAGTTAAAACCAGATGAGTTTAACGAGGTAGCAGAAGAAGCTGGCCAGATGATCTTTTTTGACCTACAAGATTTAGATGATGAACTTGTTGATTCGTTAGAGATAGGTGACCACGTCGCAATTGAACACGGACCAGTGGGGATGTCATTTCCTGGTCAAAGCGTGGCGAAACGTTTAGAGGTAATAGACGAATAAAGCTAGACACGGCGGGGATAACTCGTCGTGTTTAATTTTTTACGAGCTAATTTATTTGAAAACCCAAGTCAATTATTTCAAAAATTCAAGCAATTATTCAATAACTGATGTCGAATCGTGTTATAATATGGTCAAAAATGGTTAAAATGGAGGGTTTATGTATGAAAATAACAATTGCACCAGATTCATTTAAAGGAAGTTTGACTGCTGAGGAAGCAAGTCAGGTGATGGCGAACGCGATTCGATCGTTGGATGATACGGTTCAGTGTGTGCAACGCCCGATGGCTGATGGTGGCGAAGGGACGATTGATGCGTTAGTGTATGCGACTGAAGGGAGGCGATTATACTTTGATGTGACAGGACCGCTCGGAGATACAATTACTTCTGTCGTTGGTATTAACGGAATCACGGGTGAAGCGATGATTGAGTCGTCTAGTGTTTGTGGAATGGAACAAGTGCCAGAGTCGGAGCGAAACCCAATGATGACGACGTCTTATGGCTTGGGTGAATTGTTACTTAAGGTACTTGATCACGGTTATGAGCAAATTTTAATCGGTCTTGGTGGAAGCATTGTGAATGATGGTGGCATTGGCATGCTGAATGCCTTAGGGGCTCGTTTTTATGATGAATATGGTATGGTGTTAGACGTTTATGGGCGTGATTTGTTGAGCTTATCTTCAGTTGATTTAAGTGGGCTTGATGAACGATTGAATACATGTACGATTCGAGTCGCATCAGATGTTGATAATCCACTGACAGGGGTCAAAGGGGCGACGTATGTGTTTGGTCCGCAAAAAGGGGCATCGGAATTGATGATTCAGCAATTGGATGAAGCGATGCAATTATATAGTGAGCTTGTCGAAAACGAGATTGGAAAGTCGTTTGTTTACAGGCCTGGTGCCGGGGCTGCTGGTGGGCTCGGTTTTGCTTTGATGGTGATTGGTGGTGACATTAAATCTGGCGCGTATTTAATTGCTGATGCCGTTAAATTAGAAGAAGCAATCCAGGCGGGCGATTTAGTCATCACAGGTGAAGGGAAAAGTGATGATCAAACGTTTTACGGGAAAGCTCCTGGTTATATTGCGAGGTTGTGTCAAAATTATCATACGCCGTGTTTATTGATGGCAGGAGCGCTCGATGACCCGGATGGTGATTTGCGGAAATTGTTTACGGATGTTTTTTCGACAACGGACGAATCGATGCCGATTGCCGACCAGATGGCTAATGCTTCTCAATTATTGTTTAATCAAACAATTGATGCGTTCAAATCTTATTTGAGTAATCAAAGCTAGACTCACACCGTCTCGACCTCTTTTTCGGTTCATATAGTGATGGTAGAAAGAAAACCATCATAGAATGGGACAAACGGTGACAAGAAGAGGAGGGTGGACGGTGGATCTATTGAATTTCGTGATGGACCAAGCGTTGATATTAATTCCTGTGCTGTGGATTTTAGGGAAAATGATTAAGCAAATGGCGCTCGTGCCAAATCGTTTTATTCCAGTGACGTTATTAGCGATTAGTGTTGTGTTTACGACAGTCATGATGGGGCTATCAGTTGAATCAATCATTCAAGCAATCCTTGTAACAGGTGCAGCCGTGTTTGGGCATCAAATCGTGAAACAGTTCCGGCAATAAACAAGAGGCCTCTCGTTAAAAGAAAGAGAAGGTATTTTTGAAATAAATTAGCTGAGTTATTTTAAAAGTTAGTGGATTTATTTCAAAAATGGGTGTAGTTATTTCATAAGTTGGAGCAGTTATTTAATAACTGACAAGTGGTAAGGAAAAACGGAGCGGAAGCCAGACTGCATAAGTCGTGGCTTCCGCTCCGTTTTATTTTAGGTGGTAATATGTTCGACTTCCCAATCGTCGTTTACGTACAACCCGACGATATCCATGTCATATCCCCAGCTACGTACGAGGGCGACGCCTTGTTTAATTTGTTCAACTTTTTCAGGTTTGTCGACCGGGTTACCGGCGCAGTCGTGGTGCCCGACAATGGCAAGTGCTTGTGAGCCATGTCCTTGATTTGAGATCGATAGTTTTTGTTTAATCGATTCGATCATTTTCGCATCACCTTGAAGCAATGCTTTGTTCGGGCCGGCTTCGTTAATTTGATCCACGTAGTCGACGTTATATTGTTGTTTCATCCACTGAATGACTGGCTCTTGCGTACGCCCGTCCATGCAGTTAATCGCTGTTGCAAATGTGCCTTCAGCCATACAAATCCTCCTCATTTCAAATATCTATCTCTATTATATAGGGAAATGGTTGGGCTGTCACATCGATTGAACAAAATCAGCTTCAATAATCCAATTGATTGTGTTGTCATCTGTTGTACACGCTTGAAAGATCACGCGCTCACCACCTGACGTACCCGTGATCCGGTCCCAATAATCGGTGCCGTTTTCCATGCCGATAGCATGTTCATCTACTTGATAGACACGGTTCACGTCGTATTGATAAGCATGTCCGTTTTGATCGGTAATGATAAACGATGTCGCATGCCAAATACCGTTAAACACACCGGGGTTATGTCCGATAAAGTGCGTGTTTAAGCCATCTGTTCCGCTAAATGTTTCCGCACCACCCCATGTGGACGCAACTTGACGACTGTCAATGATCGCTTGACCGTTCGCTCGCCCGCCGTTTTCATAAGGAATTTGTTGGCCGTTTACATAAATGGTCATAGGATTGAATGTTGTTTCATTTGCTGTCCTGGATTGAGTTTTAGTTGATGGGGACTGTTGTGATTTTTGCTTTTGTAATGACGGCGTTGTTAAATAAGCAGCTGACGCCCAATAGTCGTTATCGTGATGTGTGATACGGTACCACGTCTTGTCATCGACTATGGCTTTCGCGTTTGCGGTGACGCTAACGTTTGGTGTTAACGTCGTTTTCGCTTCAAATGATGTAGCTGGACCTGTCCGTAAATTAAGCTCGGTTGTCGCGACGTATGTGCCTTCGTGGGCTTTAGTTTCAAAAGTAACGCGATTCTGTTTAGGTATAATCGTCATGTAGGATTTATGTTGTAAGTCATAGCTGGAGATTGTGTGGAGATCTCCCGATGCTTTTGTCGTTTCTGAGGAGTTGGTAGGGACTGTGAAGGCGCCGATTAAGAGCGCAGTCATTAAGGTTATGCTGAACCATATTCGAAACACAGCAATGCCTCCTCATTTGGCAAGAATTATGTGAATGGTGTATCGTTATTATAAGACAAAATAATCTATGATTCTATTAAAATAGCACGGATAATCAAAAAATAGTCAAAAGGTGTGGATTCCGATTGTCGAACGATATGTTATTTTGTCGAAACAATAGGTCAAAAGTCAAATGTGATGGATTTCACAAAATCATCACACGCTCGCCAAAAATTTATCACGAAATAATGGCTTTGATAGTCGCTGAATCGGGTACAATAAGATTATAAGTGATTTATAAATTAGGCCCCTTGTTAAGGAGGGAGAGTCATGCTTTTATTTGAAGATCCGGTGTTCGGAAGCCGGATGTTAACACTACTCACGTTAACATTCCACATTATATTTGCGACGTTGGGAGTGGGTGTCCCACTGATGATCATGATCGCGCAGTGGGTCGGCATTAAACGAAATGATTTGCATTATATTATGTTAGCGAGACGGTGGGCGCGCGGATTTGTCGTCTTAGTCGCTGTCGGTGTTGTGACAGGTACAGCGATTGGATTGCAACTGTCGCTTTTATGGCCTGAATTTATGCAACTGGCAGGTCACGTTATCGCGCTACCGCTCTTTATGGAAGTATTTGCGTTTTTCTTTGAAGCCATTTTCCTCGGGATTTATTTATACACATGGGACCGGTTTGAAAATCAAAAGAAACATTTACTGTTATTGGTTCCTGTTGCGATTGGTGCGGCCATGTCAGCGTTTTTCATCACAACGGTGAACGGTTTTATGAATTCGCCAGAAGGATTTAGTATTATAGATGGGCAAATGACAGGCGTGAACCCGATTGAGGCGATGTTTAACACTGCGACGCCGACGAAAGTAACACACGTCATTTCGACAGCCTTTATGACGTCAGCATTTGTGTTAGCTGCTGTCGCTGCGTATAAATTGTTGCGTAGCTCGAATCACGAGTACCATAAAAAAGCATTACATTTAACGATGAAAATTGGTCTCGTCTTTGCGGTTGCGACCGCGATTATCGGTGATTTTTCGGGTAAATATTTAGCCGAGCATCAGCCAGAGAAGTTAGCTGCCGCTGAATGGCATTTCGAAACAGAAGAAGGCGCGCCCCTTGTGTTATACGGGGTGCTGGGTGATGACCAAGAGCCGAAGTATGCGATTGAGGTACCGTATGCACTCAGTGTTTTAGCCCATAATGATCCGTTTTCAGAAGTAGAAGGATTAAATGAAACGCCTGAAGATGAACGACCGCCGTTATTCGTCCATTACTTCTTTGACACGATGATTACGATAGGCATGTTTATGATCGGCTTGTCGCTCATCTATTGGTTTGCCTCGTGGCGTGGTTGGTCGGTTGCGTCATCGAAGCTGATGCGTTGGCTGATCTTAGCAGGCGGCCCACTGTCGATTTTAGCGATTGAAGCGGGTTGGTGGATGGCTGAGTTGGGCCGTCAGCCGTGGATTTTACGCGGTGTGATGACAGTCGATGAAGCCGCGACGCAAAGTGCTTATGTTGGGCATATGTTTGTCGCATTTGCCGCGCTTTATTTGATTTTAGGTATCGGGGTTGCGGTTGTATTGAATAAGATTTTCAAAGATAATCCTGTTGAATCAGAGCTTGGCGAGCAAGGAGGTGGCCGTTCATGAGTTATGAAATAATCGGAATGGCTGTGTTATGGACATTCTTGTTTGGTTACGTGATCGTTGCCTCTGTCGATTTTGGCGCTGGGTTCTTCAACGCTTATAGTATTATTACGGGGAAAGATCGGATTTTAACGAAAGTTATTCAACGGTATTTGTCACCCGTTTGGGAAGTGACGAACGTCTTTTTAGTCTTTTTCTTCGTCGGAATTGTCGGGTTTTTCCCGTCATCGGCGTATTATTATGGCAGTATTTTATTAGTGCCGGTCAGTATTTCGATTATATTGCTCGCAATCCGTGGGTCGTATTATGCATTTGAAACGTATGGAACGAAAGGCCATCGCGGTTATGCGTTTATGTACGGTGCAACAGGGCTCGTCATACCGGCATCATTTTCCGTCGTGCTTACGGTGTCGGAAGGCGGATTTGTTGATATGATCAACGGCCGACCTGAACTTGATTATTGGGCGCTTTTTTCGAGTCCGCTCACGTGGAGTATCGTTGTCCTTAGTGTGATCGCCGTGTTGTATATTTCCGCTGTGTTTCTGACGTGGTATGCGAACCGGGCTGGTGATGTGGAAGCGACGCAATTACTGAGAAAATATGCGCTTATTTGGGCGCTTCCGACGATTGTGACAGCGAGTGGCATTATTTATGAATTGCGCTCGCACAACCCGGAGCATTTTGACTCGCTCATGAATTTATGGTGGATGTTCGCTATTTCGTTTATCTTTTTTGCGATTAGTGTCTGGTTAATTTGGCAAAAACGTCGTTATGGTACGGCATTTCTGTTATTGATCGGTCAATTTGCCTTTGCGTTTTTCGCTTATGGTATTTCCAAGTATCCGTACTTGTTATACCCACATCTGACGGTGTCTGATAGTGTGACGAACGATTCGATGGCGATCGCGTTAATTATTGCCTTTGTCGCAGGTTTGTTGTTACTCGTGCCGTCGCTCTATTTATTGATGCGTCTATTCTTGTTTGATGATAAGTATGTTTCAGGTGAAAAATAAGGAGCGTGAGTTGTATGACAGACTTTTTAATTACGTACGCGCCGTTTTTAGTGTTAATCGGAGCAACTGGCATGGCGTTTTGGATTGCTTTGCCTGGCGGGAAAAATTAATAGATTAAATAGAGAAAACTTGGCCGCAGCCAAGTTTTTTCTATTGGGTCATTAGGTTTTGAAATAAGTCGCTTGATTTATGAGATAAATCAGGTGACTTATTTGATAAATAGGTGGAGTTTTGAAATAACTAGTATGAGTTATTTCAAAAGTGATAAGTAAAGCCAAAAAAAGCGGCGACGCGTTAGAGCGTGGCCGCTTCGATTTGTTTTAATTGATAAAGGTAACCTTGCTTGTCCATTAAACTATCGTAGTCGCCGGTTTCGACGACTTCGCCATGGTCCATGACAATGATCTGATCGAATTGGTCTAAGCCAGTTAAATCATGACTGACCAATATAAGCGTGTCGTTTTGCGCTCGATCATAAACGTGATGTAAGACGCGTTCAGCGGTCACGCGGTCGAGCGATGATGTCGGCTCATCGAGTAACCACAATGAAGCGTCACGGAGAAAGACGCGTGCGAGGGCGAGCCGTTGTTTTTCGCCACCTGATAAATTGTCGCCTTTTTCATAAACTGGATCGTCTAATGTAAACGAATCGAGTGCAGCTAAACGTAGCGCCTCATTTAGCGATTCGTCACTCGCATCAGACAATAGATTATCACGGATCGTCCCTTGGAAAAACGCGTCTTCTTGCATCACGACGTTCGAAACGTCCCAAATAGAATCAGCTTGAATAGTGTGAATCGACTCACCGTTTAGTTGAATCGATCCGGACTCGACGTGTTCGAGTTTCAACAATAATTGTAGCACTGTCGTTTTCCCGGATCCGCTTGCTCCAATAATCGCCGTTTTTGATCCAGGTTCAACCGACAAAGACACGTTATGAAGCGTGGCGCGCTCTTCGCCGGGATACGTAAATGTGACGTGATCAAAATCAATATGAGTGATAGGTGTTTGAAGCGTGTTGCCACCTGCTTCGTCTGGCTGATCTAACGTATACAAACGATCGGCTGCTTGTTTGTTGTCGCGAAAATATTGCGGGAAGGCAGCCATCGGTGATGTGTTTTCAAACACAGTGAGTGTGAGCAACATAAACATCGCAAGCAACACCGCATCAAACTGACCCGCTGCACTTAAATAACTGCCGATTGCCAGCACACCCCACGCCATCGCAAACCCGACCCAACCATCAAGCACCTGATGGACGAGTTCACGCACGCGACTGCGAGCGATCGCGTTTTCGTAATCATCGTTTAAATCGGCGAAAGCGTCTTGACGAGCTTGCATGTTTTGATGAATCGTTAAATCTTGATAACCGTATAACATGTCAGTCGCCTCAGCTGTCAGAGCGCTCGCTTGCTCGGCGGTTGATTCATCTGTTGCACTTTGTAGCCAAGCAAATAACGCCGGGAGAATAACGAGCGATAAGCTTAAACCGATGATGAGCCATATCGCCATCCATACGGAAAAATAGGCCGTAAACAAAATCGTCGCGAAAAAGATCAAGACGAGCACAATCGGCGGATAGATGACGCGTAAAAAGACATTCTGCAGCGATTCAACGTCATTAACCGCTCGCGACAGCAAGTCACCCGATTTCAGACGTTGTAATCTCGCAGGTGATAATTGCTGTAACCGGTCAAAAAAGTGGACGCGAATATGCTTTAACATCGAAAACGTCGCGCGGTGTGAGATGAGTCGCTCAACATAACGTGACCCTGCTCTCGTAAACCCTAATAATTTAACCGTTGCGATGACGATCGTTAACGCATAAATCGGGACTCCTAAAGCGGCTTGTGAGATCAAATAGCCGCTTGCTGAAAATAAGCCGACTGCGGCAATGCCTGCGATAAAGCCAAACAGAATCGAGATGAGGACGTCGCGCTTTTCTTTCATTAATTGCGTTATGACTGCTTGTAACCCATTCATGCGTTAACACCTCCATCAATCCCGAGTAACGCGCGGTATGCGCTGCTCGAATGTTTTAACGACGCATCAGTGCCGGATGCGATCAACTCGCCGTCATTTAAGACGATGATTTGATCGGCCGCTTGTATCGTATGAATGCGGTGCGCGACAGTTATGACGGTGGCATTCGTACTTAAGTCATGGATGGCTTGTGATAACAGTTGCTCAGTTTTTAAGTCTAGTCCTGTCGTAGGTTCATCGAATAAAATAAGCGATGGTTGTTTCAAAAAGGCGCGCGCTAAAGCAAGGCGTTGTTTTTCGCCACCTGATAACCCGCGGCCCCCGTCGCCAACAACGGTTTCAATCCCTGAGTCGAGTGAATCAATTAACGACTGTAATCCAGCGCGTTTAGCGGCATCATAAACGTCATCGACTGGTGCATCAGGTTGACTAATCGCAATATTGTCGTAAATCGATCCTGAAAAAATATACGGTGACTGTGTAATATAGCTTAATTGGCGAAACCAGACGTCTTCGCGTAATTCGTGTTGTTTGAGTGAATTGACGTTAATTCGGCCATGTTGTATGGGCAGTAGTCCTGCGATGACGTTTAACAATGTTGTTTTGCCGGCTCCACTCGGTCCAACTACTGCGATGTTTTGGCCGGCTTCGATCGTCGCAGATATATTTTTCAGTATGTCAACGTCATCATAAGCGAATGATACGTGATCCAGTGTCATTCGCGGTGGAACCGACACAATCGTTTGCTGGCCCCATGCGACAGGGTGTTTCGATTCGTCTAATACAGCCTCAATGGATTTGCCTGCTGTTATGCTTTCTCGTCCTGCGTGAAAGGCGCTGCTTAAGTCTTTTAACGCGATATAAAATTCAGGAGCTAATAACAAGATGAAAAATGCGGTTGTAAACGCAATCGAATCAAAAATGATGAGGCCGACCGCAAGTTCTAACGCGATCAAGCCAATACTTAACATCGAAATGAGCTCCATCATAAAAGCTGACGTAAATGCGACTTTTAAAACACCTAACGTTGCATCACGAAATTGATTACTTCGTTTTTCAATTAACGTTTGTTCTTGTTGGGCTCGCCCGAATAGAGATAATGTTGTTAAACCTTGCAATGAGTCGAGAAATTGACCTGAAAAATTTGATAACGCGTTCAATTGTTCTTCAGATTTGTCGCGTGTTTTAAGCCCGATGATCGCCATGAAAATCGGAATGAACGGCGCAGTAATGAGCACAATTAACGCTGATGGCCAGTTGTAGATCGCCATCATGATCAAAATCGCAAGTGGGACAACCGAAGCACGGACCATCTGCGGTATATACTCACGGTAATAGGCGTCTGTTTGATCGACCGTATTCAATAACGTGGCGATTTTTTCACCTGATCGGCCTTGTGCCGCCAGTTCGATCGGTTGATTCGTATAATGTTGTAATAAGTGCGAGCGCATACTTGTTTTAGCTTTTTTCGCTAACGTTATGCCGATTCGACCTGAGGTGAAGGTCAAAACAGCGCGTGCCGATATAATCGCAAGCAAACCGATTAAACTGACGAGGACGTCTAGAAAACCAGCATCCTGCAAAAATACCGAATCAATAATCGAGACGATGACGTAAGCTTGTAATAGGATCATCGTCGCTAATAATAGATGGACGCCGGCTAACTGGATGATATAGTGCCGGGATAAGTAAGATTTTAATAATGACATCGACATACGTCCTTTCACCATGCTGCTTCTATTGTACGCTTTTTGATCAATATTTTTAATTAAAATGGTTACTATTCGGGTGAAAATTTCGTGACGGATATGGTTTTTGCATGAATTGATATATAATAGAAAAAGATGCCAAAGGAGGTACGAACGTGACACGTATAGGAATAACGATTTTTTTGATGATATTACTTGCAGCGTGCCAAAATGGTGATGCGACTGAGGCTAATGAGTCCGATCAAATGGCCGAAGCGTTGAAACCGTTCGAGACGAGTAAACCATCTGACGTTTCGGCGTATTTAGGCACGTGGTCGACGTATAAAGGAGAAGGCAGTGGTTATGAACAGCTGCGTTTACAAGAAAGTGAAGACGGTTATGAAATTCAATATGATTTAATGGATTATGACGGGCGCGTCTTGAAATCGATGCTCGGACCACTCGACGGATTACGTGATGGTCAAGGTGTGTTTGATTATAACGCTGACCGCTATGGCAATAACGGCCAGCTCGAAGTCCATTTACAAGCAGATGGTGTGCAATTTTATAACAAAGTCGATGGGGAAACGGTGAAGGAAATCTTTTTTAACCAAAAAATAAGCCGTTAACCATCACGCTTGTTTCGTTTAACCCCTGCTGTCACGACAATCGTTAACGTGATTAAAATTGCGATGAGTGATACCCAATAAAGCCACGGTGAGTCATATAATCTGTTTAGGCCAGCTAATACGGCCGTCACGAAAATTAACGCAATCATTAAGAGTCGTTTCATGGCGTCACACCTCACTTTTCTTAGTAGGGATAGTATAACGCGTTTAACGGACGAGTTGCCAACGTAACCTTTTGGAAAACTTTTTTATTTTTACAAATAAATACTGATAAAATAGAGATGATCTGTAGTCGGGTATATGTAGGTGAGGGCATTTAAAGTCTCAACAGGCGGGAGGGCTTCGATGCATATTTTAATCAATTTGCTGCTGTATATTTCGGCATTCATGACGGTTGTTGTTATGGTAGCGTGTATTGTCATGTTAATCGTCGGGCACGAACCAGTGAAAAAATGGGTCGTTCTATTTGTCATGCTCGTGTTTGCAACAGGGTCGATATTCATCAGTCAGCAGTATTTATTTACGTTTGATTATATCGAACGGACAAGGTTAGAAGACGTCATGTTGCCAGTGACCTCCCCGAATAATGATTATGTCGCATATGCTTATTATAATTCTTATGGCGGGGCAGCCGAAGAAAAAGATGTCTTTATCGAAGTGCAAAGTTTAGAGACATTCGAACGTCGCGTCGTCTATTATAGTAATGCCCAAGCAGTCTTTGACATGAATTGGGTCGATGGTGATGAGTTATTCGTGTTAAATGAACAACCAGGCTATGTTGAATCAAGACGGTCAACGGTGCTTGATGTTGACGATGAGTTGTACTATGATTTAAATTACGCCTGCCAAAGTTTGATCCTGCAAGAAGAGTATGAGTCGTGTTATGAAGCGGGTGAAGAGCAGCTGTAAGTTAAAAGAATATCGCCGAATGTTTGCGGAGAATCGCCGTATAATAGAAAAATATCGCTGTATCAGAAGGGAAATTCGCCGTATTCAAGTTAGGAAGAGATAAAAATGTTAATCATATTAGGAATCATTGTTGCATTTGCGATTGCTGTTCTTTTGCTCATACTAAGTGTGATGACTGTCTTTGCGTTAGTAAAACAGAGGCCGTTGCCAAAGAAATTGTTGATCGCAACTCTCTCTGGAATGGTCGTTTTAGCATCGATTTTTGTATATGAGCATTATTTGTTTACATTTGAAGAGATTAATACAACGAATATGCAGGAAGGTCCGGGTCCGCTTGAATCACCTGATGAAACATTTGAGGTAAGTGCTTATTATGAACCGTATGGTGGTGCAGCAGGTGGTGTGAATGTTTGGGTAGAAGTGGTGAGTGACACGTCAGATCATGAGCCCCGAATTATTTATTACAGCGATGCTAAGAGTCATTTTCAGATGGAATGGATAGATGATAAAACGTTACGAATCGAAAACGATGACCTGAGCTATCCAGGGCAAGATAGAAGTGTCACGCTAGATGTGACAAAAGAGATCTACCACGACCGAGGTGCCGCGTGCCGAAGTTGGGTGTTAGATCAAACGTACGAAACGTGTTATGAAGCAGATACATAAAATAAATCTTAAAGGAGAGAAATAACATGTCGAAGCAAGGATGGGCGAACGTCATATTAGTCATCACATTAGTAATTGTGACGACAATGTACATAATGGAAACGGCTGAGACGACTACGACACACGAATGGCTTGAAGATTTAACCGTCGAAGATGCGAAGTTTGAATCGAGCGTTGACCGGGATGCGAAAACCATGTTGAGAGAATACGTCAGAACGAATGAATTTCGTTTTGATAATACGATCACCATTTACGACCAAACCGGTGAAGAAGTGGCCTATGAGATTCAATTTCGTTATAATGACGATGATGAGCTGATTGTGACAAGTGTTGACAGGTTCCTAGATGAATAAGATAGTAGCAACGAAAATTCAAAAAATTTAGAATTAATGTGCAAATCTTGTATTAGATGAATGTTATCTATGCTATAATAATGGGTAGAATAACAAGTATAAGGGGGCTTGCTTCGTGTCCGTTACAGTACGTGAATTAGACCAAAATGATTTTCAGGCCGTGCGTGAGGTAGCACAAGCGAGTTGGCATGATACATACGATGATTTGTTGCCACGTCACGTGCAAGACGCGTTTTTAACCGAAGCATACAGCGATTACAATATGCAGCAACGGTTAATGCGCGGCGGTTTTTGGGTAGCTGAAGATGATAATGGGATTATTGGTTTCGCGAATTTCACGCCCGTTGACGAACAAGGGGATGCAGATCTGGTCGCGATTTATATGCATCCAGATCATATCGGACAAGGTGTCGGGAGCATGTTGTTGCAAACAGGGATTCAGCAGCTAACGACACTTCGCTATTTGTATGTCGATGTGGAAAAAGAAAATGATGTCGGCATGCGTTTCTATGAAGCAAAAGGGTTTAAAGTCGTGAAGGAATTCGATGAAGTGTTTGCGGGTCATACATTGTCGACTGTGCGCATGGTGCTTGAATTGGAGGTCGATGAAGCATGACGATTACGCAAGTGCCGGGCGTCCGGGTCGGTCATGCAGATGATCAATTGGCGAAAACGGGCTGTACTGTGATTATGACAGAAGGTGGTGCGACGTGCGGTGTTGATGTTCGTGGGTCTGCACCAGGAACGCGTGAGACGGATTTACTCGATCCAGTGAATTTAGTCGATCAAGTCCATGCGATTAGTCTAGCTGGCGGTAGCGCTTATGGTTTAGATGCGGCAAGCGGTGTCATGCAATACCTAGAAGAGCAAGGTGTTGGCATGGACGTCGGTGTTGCGAAAGTCCCGATCGTGCCGAGTGCGATCTTGTTTGATTTAGCAGTCGGTGATGCGTCAGTGCGACCGGATGCGGCGATGGGCTATGAAGCGGCTGAACGTGCGACGGAATTTCCTGTCATTCAAGGGTCTGTCGGTGCTGGTACAGGTGCCACTGTTGGGAAAATTGCTGGGTTTGACGCTGTTAGTCCAAGCGGTATTGGCAGTGCGTCGATTACGCTCGATAATGGCTTAGTCGTTGGCGCGATTGTCGCGGTGAACGCATTTGGCGATGTCGTTAACCCGTCGACGGATACGATTTTAGCAGGTGCGCGCAATCTAGAGACGGGTGAATTTGTGAACAGCCGGCAAACGTTGCGTGAACAGGCTGTAGCGGACGGTTTTCCAGGATCTAATACGACGCTTGCGGTAGTCGCGGCGAATGCAGCATTAACGAAGACGGAAGCGACAAAAGTAGCTCAAGTTGCGCAAAACGCAATCTCGCGCACGATGTCACCTGCGCATACGATGTTAGATGGGGACACCGTTTATGCGCTTGGGACAGGTGATGCGCACTATGATATTAACGTTGTATCCGATTTAGCGTGCGATACATTGGAGCAAGCGATTTTAAATGCGGTTCGTGCTAGTGAAGCATAATTGTCATCGATCTGTTTAAGACTAAGGGTACTTAAACGGAGGTGACACGATGGCACGCATTGCAGTGGAAAATAGTATGGCCGATTTGCAACAAGCATTAGCTGAACAAGGGTATGAGGTGATTAAGCTCGAAGGTGAGCAAGTACCCGATTGTGATTGCTGTTGCGTTTCAGGCCAAGATAACAATATGATGGGCATGAGCGATAAAGCAACGAACGCCCCCGTTGTGAACTGCCACGGTATGTCGACCGATGAAGCTGTCGACGCTGTGAATGCTCGCGTGTAAAGAGGTGCTAACTTAGCGCCTCTTTTTTGTGGTTGAGGGGGGTGATTTGAATCAACAATGTCGCGAAATGAGTCAAGCGTTTGTGATTTTGATTCAAGAGTATTAGAGTTTGGCGCAAGCCGTTTTGAAAATGGCGCAAGATTTACGGAAAATGAATCAAGAGCGAACTACAGATTCGATTAAAAGAGCCGTATTACAAGGCGACGCGATTAAGTTTTTAAATAAGTTATCGGGTTTATCTCAAAACTAGAGGTAGTTATGAAATAATTGAGGCGACTTATTTAAAAACTAAAGAGCACTGCAACATGAAAAAGAACTTGGCGGGGGCCAAGTTCTTTTGATTAAATCGTCCATTGATCATTGACGATGGCGACGAGTTTCCATTCACCGTTATTATTTTGTTCGAATACGAGGTTAATCGCATACCAGTCCATGCCTTCGTATTCATCGCTTCCCTCAACATAGTACTCAACGACGTAAGCATCTGGGAATTCGTCTTCGATGTTGTTAATCGTGTTTCCGCGTTCTTTAAATTCATTAACGTGACGTTCATCGTAAGACGTGTAATCTTTTTGGAACAGGTATTCGTTGTGATATTCCATTGGGGTGAGTTCGATCGGCTTGCCACTGCCGTCTTGGTTGCCCCAATTGTACGTTTCCTCACTACTAGCGAAAGTCGCCACTTCCTCAGCGTTAAACACGAGATCGTCATCGCTCACGTTCACGTAAGGTGAAAATAGAACGCCTTGTTCGTCGTGGACGTGTTCAGCGACGGCTTCGTAATTTTCATTTGCTAATTGTTCAATAATTTGCACGGAACGGTCTATGATAAAGTTTTCAGGTGAATCTTGTGTTGTACTTTCTTCAGTATCTTCCGATTGAGCACTCATGCCGCTTTCTTCGTTATCACTCGAATCGCTAACATTTCGATTTGTATCCGCTGCATCACCTTGATTATCTGCAGACCCACTCGGTCCATCGCCGTTAGCTGACGATTCATACGTTTCAGCTTCTTGTTGTTCAACGGCTTCATCTGAACTTTCCATATTTTGTTCTTGTGTGGTGTTATTGCTAATCATCATCATACTTAAAAACGCAATCAACACTACCGCTGCTGTCGATGTGACACCAATTGCAATACGACGCATCATCATTCTCCTTTTGTCTTTATGGTCTTCGGTAGCGGCCGCTTTCATTAAATCTGCATGCATGCGTTCGACTTGTTCGTCTGTCATCTCCTGTTTCGGGAAAGATTTCAATTGTTTTTCTAATTGTTTATCATTAAACTCACTCATTGTGAAATCCTCCTTGGATTTGTCCAAGCGCTTTTAGGGCCCGTGAATACGTTGTCCGTACCTTTTGATTCGACCAGCCGAGCACATCAGCTGTTTCATCGACAGACAACTCTTTAATGCCGCGTAACATCACGACGTCTTTGTAGTTCGGCTTTAGTTGATGAATGGCTTGATACAATTCTTGGTTGCGTTCATCATTCAAGACGAAGCGATCGGGCGTGTCGTGATGGCCGATTTGATAGGCTTCATCTAAATCGACTTGTTGATCGATACCGCGACGTTTCTGTTTGCGGATCTCGTCAATCGCGACATTGCGTGCGATGCTAAAGAGCCACGTTTTCGGGCTCGAGTCACCGCTAAATTTATCCAAGCCTTTTAAAGCTTTGATAAACACTTCTTGCACCAGGTCTTCGGGATCCCGCCTGCCTGTGTAATACACAAGAAAATGGTAAACATCATGATTGTATTGGTAAAACCAGTCGGAAACGATTTCTTGTTTAGACATGTCTTATTGCCTCCGATTCTTTCTTCATTTCATTAGACGAAGGTGTCGTATGATTGTGTCACATGATTTCTACTTTTTTTTAAGTTTAGCAGTAGGAAAAAATTAGCACAAGGGGGAGCGTGTCGAATAGGTGTTATGTGTTATGATGGGACGAGATGGTTGAAGGTAAAGGGGTTCATAATATGGAAATACCGATTTTGTTTGAAGATAATCATTTACTCGTAGTGGAAAAGCCAGTTAACGTGCTCGTGCAAGAAGATCAATCGGGCGATCAAGATGTATTAAATGAATTGAAACAGATGATTAAAGTGCGTGATGAGAAGCCGGGCAATGTTTATTTAGGGCTCGTGCATCGATTAGATCGTCCAGTTGGTGGTGTGATGGTCTATGCGAAAACGTCGAAAGCAGCATCGCGCTTGTCCGATCAAATTCGGCGCAACGTTTGGACAAAGCAATATTTAGCCGTTGTGCGCGGCCGGCCGCACGATGTGTCTGGACGTTTGGAGCATTATTTAGTGAAAGATCAAGAGAAAAATCAAGTGTATGTGACAAAACGTGATGCGAAGGGTGCGAAAAAGGCGGTGTTGCAGTATCAGGTGTTAGCGGAATCTGATGGGCTGACGTTAGTACAAGTGGATCTGGAAACGGGCCGTCCGCATCAAATTCGCGTGCAACTAAGCGTGATTGGTTGTCCACTTTACGGCGATCAAAAATACGGCGCTAAGGTGAATAAACCAGGGCAACAGCTCGCTCTATGGTCGCACAAGCTAGGGATTGAGCACCCGACACAAAAAGACGAGCGACTATTCACCAGTCACCCACCCGATGTGAAGCCGTGGTCGTCATTTTTTAGATAAATCGTTTAAGTTTTGAGATAAGTGCGCTCAGTTTTGAAATAATGTAGTGGATTTATTTCAAAACTGGACGGATTTATCGAATAACTAAAAAGAAATCGCTTTCATTTTAAGTGAAGCATAATTCGAGCAAATCGAAGGAAATCAAAGCAATTAAACGTAAATTGAAATATGTTATCGATGTACACGTTTACATGACGTTAGGTATTTTGTCCTTTCTGTGATACACTAACCAAGGTTTTGTGTCAAAAAATAAGACACATACGGATTTATAGATAGAGAGGACGTTGTTTGTGTTAGCAAGATTAAAACAAGAATGGTTTGGAAATGTACGAGGTGATGTGCTCGCAGGAATTGTAGTCGCATTAGCATTAATTCCTGAAGCCATCGCTTTCTCAATTATAGCCGGCGTGGATCCGATGGTCGGATTGTACGCGTCGTTTTGTATCGCAGTCGTGATTGCCTTTATCGGTGGTCGACCAGGGATGATATCTGGGGCAACCGGTGCAATGGCCCTTTTAATGGTCACACTTGTAGCTGAAGAAGGCTTAGAGTATTTACTCGCAGCGACGATTTTAACAGGTATTATACAAATATTATTTGGTGTCTTTAAATTAGCGACGGTGATGAAATTCGTTCCGCGTTCGGTGATGATCGGATTCGTGAACGCACTTGCGATTCTCATTTTCATGTCGCAGCTTGAACAATTTGAAGGTGCAGGCCTGATGATGTATGGATTGGTCGCCTTAGCGTTAGCCATTATTTATATAGTTCCACGCTTTGTAAAATCGATTCCGTCACCACTTATCGCGATTGTTGTCATTACAAGTCTAGCGATTTATATGGGCTTTGATGTTAAAACAGTTGGTGATTTGGGCAACTTAACTCGGGAGTTACCGATCTTTTTGATTCCAGATATTCCGCTGACGTTTGAAACGTTACAAATTGTGTTCCCATATGCGTTGGCGTTAGCGATGGTCGGCTTACTTGAATCGTTACTGACGGCCAGTATCGTCGATGATATGACGGATACCGAAAGTGATAAAAATAAAGAGAGTCGTGGCCAAGGGATCGCCAATGTGACGACAGGCTTTTTCGGAGGCATGGCTGGTTGTGCCATGATCGGCCAATCAGTGATTAATGTGAAATCAGGCGGTAGCGGACGATTATCGTCACTCGTCGCCGGTGTTTTTCTGATGTTTCTCATTATTGCGCTTGGACCAGTTGTCGTTCAAATTCCGATGGCGGCTCTTGTTGGTGTGATGATTATGGTGTCAATTGGCACATTCGATTGGTCGAGTGTTCGTTACATTCATAAAGTCCCGAAATCCGATGCGGCTGTTATGTTAACGACGGTTGTTACCGTTGTGGTGACACACGACTTATCTAAAGGTGTGTTAGCTGGTGTTGTTTTAAGCGCGATTTTCTTTGCGGCGAAAATTTCCAAAGTAAGCGTCACGGAACAACTAGACGAACAAGCGCGGAAGATGACGTATTACGTGAATGGGCAAATTTTCTTCGCGTCAGTGACGGATTTGCAGTCGAAACTAGCGCCACAAGATGAGTCGTTAGAAGTCGTAGAAATTGATTTGTCACGTGCACACTTATGGGATGATTCAGCTGTCGGTGCCCTCGATAAAATCGAAGGTAAGTTTGAACAAAATGGAACGTCGGTTATCTTTACAGGATTAAACGATGATAGTCAGGCGTTAAAAGATCGGATGCGTGCCTTGTCGAACGCATCGGGTCATTAAAAGGTAGAGGTGAACGATATGTATAAACGAATTTTACTCGCAACAGATGGTTCAGAGCATTCTTTGCGGTCAGCGGAACACGCGATTCATTTAGCGTCAAGTAGTGACGGGACGATCGATGTGGTCTTTGTCATTGATGGGGATGCGTCGAAAAAAGATGTGCTGCATCACGCGAATAAGTTTGAAATTAATAAAAAGCGTCGCGAGAAAATCTCACCAGTTGAAGCGCGACTAGAAGATGCAGGGGTAGATTATGAGGTACGTATGCTTCACGGTGAGCCGGGACCAGAGATTGTGAAGTTTACTAATGACGGTGAGTACGATCTAGCGATTGTCGGCAGTCGTGGGTTGAACCAATTGCAAACACTTGTTTTAGGTAGCGTCAGCCACAAAGTAGCGAAACGCGTCGAGTGCCCCGTGATGATTATTAAATAAATCGCTCAAGTTTTGAGATAAGTAGTTTAAGTTTTGAAATAACTAAGGGGAGTTATTTCAAAACTTGAAGTGATTATGAAATAAATGCAAGGGATGAGGCCAAACGAACGCGTTCGTTTGGCTTCTTTTGTATGGGTTGGTTTGTGTGATACAGCGAAAATGGAATGGCATACGGCGATTTTTTGGGTCGATACGGCGAAAAATCTGGATGATACAGCGAAAATTGAGAAACATACGGCGCAATTCCGGCGTTATACGGCGAAATCACGAAGTAATACGGCGAAACAGCAATCGACGAGATTATCTATGTAAAGATCGTGTAAAGTTATGCATTAATCTGTTGTATCCTGCAAATCTCTTATTATATTATTTCGATATCGGATTTCGATATCAGTAAACTCAGGAGGGTTGCCATGGAAGCTAAGGTGTTGCGCAAATTATTTTTAGGGTTTATCCATATTCATATTTTGCACCATGCGGCGGAACATCCGATCTATGGTGTGTGGATGGTCGAAGAATTAAAAGAGCACGGCTATGATATCAGTTCAGGCACGCTGTATCCGATTTTGCACCAAATGGAAGCAGACGGATTACTAGCGAAAGAGAAACGTAATGTAGACGGCAAAATTCGAAAATATTACACTACGACTGAACGCGGCCAAGAGATGCTACAAGAAGCACGCGCAAAAGCGTACGAACTATTTAAAGAAATTACTTAAAGGGAGGCGAACACATGTCTAATCAACCAAACAGAATCAGAACGTGGCTAGAAATTTTACTTATTTCAACGAAACTCGGTCTCACGTCATTCGGTGGGCCGGTCGCGCATTTAGCGTATTTTAAAGACGAATATATCGACAGACGTAAATGGCTCGATGACAAAATGTATGCTGATATTATTGCACTCTGTCAGTTTTTACCTGGGCCTGCTAGTTCGCAAGTCGGTATATCGATCGGAATGCTACGGGGAGGTATTATCGGCGGACTCATCTCGTGGTTCGGTTTTACCGTCCCGTCCGTCATCGTGTTAATCGTGTTTGCCCTGATGTATCAAACGTTTGATTTAGCGGATGCTGGCTTTATTGCGAGTCTTAAAATTGTGGCCGCAGCCGTCGTTTTGCATGCTTTGATCGGTCTCGGGCAAAAACTAACTCCTGATAGGTCACGTATGGCGATCGCGATTGCCGCAGCAGCGATTATGCTATTGTATCCGTCAGCTTGGATGCAAATTCTCGTGATTTTAGCAGCAGCGCTTATCGGCTACGCATTTTTCACACAGAAGGCTGAATCGAAAGTTCAACCGTTCTCATTTAATATTTCGAAAAAATTAGGCCTCGCATCACTCGGGACGCTCGTGACGATTTTAATCGTGACGCCGTTATTAAACCGAGCGATCGATAATCCATTTCTTAATATTTTCGATATCTTCTTCCGTGTCGGGTCACTCGTCTTCGGTGGCGGTCATGTCGTCTTGCCGATGTTAGAACGTGAAGTCGTGCCACAAGGATTGTTATCGGCGAATGAATTTTTAGCTGGTTACGGTATGGCCCAGGCGGTTCCAGGCCCGTTATTTACGTTTTCCAGTTATCTCGGGACGATTATGGAAGGTGTTTCGGGTGCGATCGTTGCAACGATTGCGATGTTCTTACCGTCGTTCCTGCTGTTACTCGCAGCGTTACCATTTTTAAATACGTTACGTGAACGCGCATCATTCCAAGGGGTGCTCATGGGCGTTAACGCAAGTGTTGTCGGTATTTTACTTGCAGCGTTTTACGATCCCGTTGTTAGTAGTTCAATCCTAAGCGCATCAGACTTCGCGCTCGCGGTCATCCTATTTGCGCTCTTAAACATTTGGAAAGTCCCAGCATGGATGATCGTGCTGCTTGGTGTGATTGGCGGTTATGTCATTCAGTTTATTGGTTAACCCGTTTTCAAAACACGTCCTTACAAAAAGGGCGTGTTTTTTTAAGATCATATTTGATTATCAAACAGCTGTCGCAGGCGTTGGTCCGTTAAGTGGGGGGAATCGTTGCACTCATTATTACATCTGAAAAATTAACCGAAATCGGATTGTCCGCAATCGTTGTCATTCCAGCGCTAGTCGTCGCATTTCAAGGCGTGTTAGGTATGCCACTTGCCCTCAATTTCATGCGTCGTTATGCAGAGATTATTAAACAAAAAATCGACGACGGAACATTCGTGCCAGCTAAAGAAGACGAGCATGGTGAGGCGAAACCAGAACCGTCGCCCGTTTCAAAGTCGCAAGTCATTCGATTGTTTAGTGTTTTCTTAGGAGGGTCAATTGCCATTGCGTTGAGCGAAGTCACACCGATCCACTACAGTTTATGGTCACTTGCGATTGGTATTACAGGTCTAAAAGTTGGCTTTTACCAACATGAATCATTACGTCATGCGAACTCATTTACGATGACGATGATCGCGATTATATTTGTCGTCATTGGGACGATGGCCGATGTCACACCGATGCAAGTCGTCAAAAACTTGCCGGCAATTTTAACGATTTTACTAGTCGGAACTGCGAGTATTGCACTCGGTGGCTGGCTCGCATCGAAACTCGTTGGTTGGCATCCGTTTAAAGGAATGCCGGTTGCGTTAACCGCATTATTCGGTTTCCCTGGCGACTATATCGTGTGTGAAGAAGTCAGTCGAAGTACGGCTCGTAATAAAGACGAAGAGAAGAAGATTTTTGCCGAATTGCTGTCGCCGATGTTGATCGGAGGATTTACGACCGTCACGATGGCGTCGGTTGTCATTGCAGGTATTTTGATTCAGACACTTTAAGGAGGCAATTGATATGACTAAAACAATAATCGAAAATGGACTCGTCATAGATGGACACGGCGGTGAACCGCGGAAAGGCGAAGTCGTTGTCGTTGACGGTCGAACGATTGAATACGTTGGTCCGAAATCAGGTTACAACGTGCAAGGTAATGAACACGTCGTCGATGCGGAAGGTGGTGCTGTGCTGCCAGGCTTTATCGACACGCACGTGCATATGATGATGGAATATTCGCCGTTATCGCAACGGTTAACGACCCCGTTTGCGTACCGGTATTTTCAAGCGCACCAGTACATGCAAGCGACGTTAAACGCTGGTATCACGACGGTGCGTGATGCACTCGGGACAGACTTAGGGGTGAAAAAAGCGGTACAAGACGGACTCGTTTCCGGCCCGCGTATGCAGTTAAGTATTAATGCGCTCACGATTACAGGCGGGCATGGCGATGGCACACAATTGAACGGCGATGTACTTGATATTCAGCCGTTTGATTACCGTGGCATGCCAGACGGACGTTGTGATGGAGTTGCGGAAGTGCGGAAAAAAGCGCGCGAAATGTTGAGAGCAGGCGCTGAGGTGTTGAAAGTTCACGCAACAGGTGGTGTGCTAAGCCCTACTGACCACCCGCAATTCACGCAGTTCTCGCCTGAAGAGTTGGAAGCGATCGTCCAAGAAGGGCAATTTCGAAATGGTGTGAAGGTTATGGCGCACGCTCAAGGGTCAGAAGGGATTAAAAATGCGGTCCACGCTGGTATTCATTCGATTGAACACGGTATTTTTATCGATGATGAAGCAGCCGAATTAATGGTCGAAAACGGGACATTTTTAATGCCGACATTGTTGGCGCCAGTGTCTGTTTTAGAGACAGCTGATGAAAAAGGCATGCCACAATCAGCCGTTGATAAAACGAAGGATGTCATCGAATATCACCGCGAAAGTGTGAAGCGCGCTTACGATAAAGGCGTAAAAATCGCGATGGGAACCGACGCCGGTGTGATGAAACACGGTACGAATTTACGCGAACTCGCTTTAATGCGCGATACAGGGGTCGATGCGATGGATACGATCGTGATGACAACGAAAACCGCTGCCGAATGCCTTGGCTGGGACGATCAAATCGGAACACTCGAAGCTGGTAAGTTGGCTGATGTTGTGATCACAAAAGGCAATCCTGTCGAGGAATTAGACGCATTACAGGCTCACGACTACATCCGCTATGTTATGAAAGACGGCCAAGTCGAGAAGGACGCGCTTTAAGTTTTGAAATAAATGCGCTTATTTTTGAAATAAGTGATGCGATTTATGAGATAACTCATGCGATTTATTTCAAAACTGAAGGGAGTTTTGAAATAAATCAAGAGAAAGTAGGAGGTGATCAAGCCTAGCTTGATCACCTTCATTTTGTTTTTAGGCTTAAATTGTTAGACAAAGTCGCTAGATTGTCAGATAATCTGCTCATATTGTTAGACAATCTCTTCACATTGTCTAACAATGTTGATCATTCTTCACCCTCGAATGATTGACTCGTAAAGCCATATAAAACCGTCACAATCGCAAGTAAGCCGGCCATAGCGAGTGCTGTGTACGCAATGACGGGGTAGTCTTGGCGGTTGAGCGCAATGCCGACTAATGCCCAAATCACAACGAGCGGAAAGATGATCTCGCCGTTTCGACCTAACCACAGTACAGCAAGCATAGCTGCCAACCAAATCAACCCTAACGTTACAACAGTAGGGGATACCCACGTTAACCATTGATTGACATCGAGAACAATGGCAATGCTAATCAATGTCGCCACAGTCACCCAAGCGAAGTAAATCGAAATTGGTACGCGCCAAAGAGGGTTAAGCGACGCGTCATCTAATCGCTTGTACACAACCCATAAACTGATCCATAACCCGATAATTGCTAAAAGTGCCAATCCGAACCATTCATAATGGAAAAAGACGAGCCAACTCATGTTAAACAAATGACTCGCGATTAAACTGTAACCAAGGCGTTCAACAACGTCATCCCCTTGATCACTAATCCATAACATGACTATAAACATAACGAGTAAACTATAAATGAGTCCCCAAATCGCGAATGTATAATCTGCAGGCGTCAGTAAAATACCGAGCCGATCAGAAATGTCCCTCGTTGTTTGTCCATTAAGTGGTAACGTATTGGCTAACACATTAAAGCCAAGCATGACGAGCAATGTTAACGCATTCAACCATTTTAACCCCAACTCGATCACCCTTTCGTTATCGTTAGTATACTTTATGACAGGCTAGCGAAGGTTATGTTTTGATAAAATAGGTAAAAGCTGTTATAATTAGTTTGAATTCAAGATAAATAACAATCGGAGGTTCTGTTTATGGAAGGTTTAAAAGGCATGCACCACGTCACGGCGATAACGAGTAGTGCTGAAGAAAACTATAACTTCTTCACCTATACACTCGGCATGCGTCTAGTGAAAAAAACGGTCAACCAAGATGACATACAAACGTACCATTTATTTTTCGCAGATGATAAAGGAAGTGCTGGGACGGATATGACGTTTTTCGATTTTCCAGGCGTCCCGAAAGGCAGTCACGGCACAGATGAAATATACCTCACATCATTTCGCGTGCCGAGTGATGCCGCGCTAGATTATTGGGTGAAACGATTCGACCGATTAGGAGTTGAACACGACGGCATCCAAACACAATTCGGCAAACAAGTGCTACCGTTTGAAGATTTTGATGAGCAACAATACCAACTAATTTCTGATGAAAACGATAACGGCGTTGCATCTGGAACACCATGGCAAGACGGGCCGATTCCGCTTGAATATGCGATTACAGGGCTCGGGCCATTACACGTTCGCATTTCTGATATTGAGCGAATGAAACTCGTATTAGAGCGTGTCTATGGATTTACTGAAATCGCCCAAGCTGACGGCTATTATTTATTCGAAGTCGGTGAAGGTGGAAACGGCGCACAAGTCATCATCGAACATAATGACGACTTGCCGAAAGCACGCCAAGGGTACGGTACGGTTCACCACGCCGCATTCCGTGTGTCAGACGAAGATGAACTGAAACAGTGGCTCGACGTGTACAATCAAGTCGGTTTGCCGAACTCTGGTTTAGTCGACCGCTTTTATTTCCAATCGCTTTACGCGCGTGTCGCCCCACAAATTTTATTCGAACTTGCGACTGATGGTCCAGGGTTTATGGGGGATGAACCGTATGAAACACTCGGTGAAAAACTCGCACTCCCACCATTTTTCGAAGACAAACGCGAGGAAATCGAGGCGAAAGTTCGCCACATCGATACCGTCCGCAGTACGAAAACGATCGAAAAAGAATATGAGTAATGAACGCCATCCCTTTAGCACAACACGTGTTAAAGGGATTTTTTTATGCTGAAAAATTTTTTGCATTTCATTAAACCATTTTTAACACCTTTTGGGTCGCTGGTTCGATTGTATATATGAAACGGCAATGAGCGAGGAGGTGAAACGATGGATGGTTGGGTAACATTACCGCGTCGAATCGTTAAAAAAGAAGTATGGGCTGATCCGATGGCATTTAGGTTATACATGTTGTTGTTAACACAAGCACGTTACAGTGATGTCACTTATTGTGGTCGGACGTTAGAGCGCGGTCAATATTTACGATCGTACACAAAGCTTCAGGAGGATTTACGTTATAAGGATGGTCGTCAGTGGAAAGACGTGCCGAAAGCGAAAATTCATCGCACTGTTAAGCGGCTAGTTGAATGGAACTTAATAACGGTAGAGGTCACGCAAGACGGGACATTATTTACGGTGATCGATTACGAGGGTTGTCAAAAACGAAATGTGAAACAGAAGCGAAACACAAGTGAAACAGTTGTGAAACCAAAAGAATCAAGATGGAATCATCGATTAAACCAAAACCAATCCCCATATGGTTTTTAAGTTATAAGGAGGAGATTAACATGGAACGTATTTTTAAAGAAATTGAAATGAACCGACGAGTGCTCAATACATTTGAGTGCCCAACATGTGGGCGTGACGTCGATCGCGTTCAAATCACAATCCCGTTTGGACCGAAGAAAGGCGAAACGGTTGTTATGGACGATGGTTGTATGTGTGAAATTGAAAAAATCGTAGGTGACGCGTTGTTACATCGAAGTCAAAAAATGCAACAGAAGCTTGATGATATGTTTCACGAACGATCACTCATCAATGAATCGTTGCGACAGGCAAGCTTTGCAACGTTTGATCCGTATCAAGATGATTTAGCAGAAGCGAAGCAATTTTTAGAAACGTATGCGCAAGATTTTGACCCTGAAACGTCAGCGAATGTGTTGCTCGTTGGTCCGTGCGGTGTCGGGAAAAGTCATTTAGCGATGTCAGCTGCAAAAGAAGTGCTAAGTAAAGGGTTTAAAACTGTATTTCTATCGGTTCCGAAATTGCTTAGTAAAATAAAAGAAACGTACCGACATGATGCACCGGCATCCGAACAAGATGTGATGCATGTTGTGCAAACGGCTGACTGTTTAGTGTTAGACGATTTAGGAGCGGAATATAGTCAAGCTAAAGGGTCTGGAGACAATTGGGCGCAAGCGAAGTTGTTTGAAATACTCGACCATCGTGCTGGTAGACCGACCATCTTAACGACTAATTTGTCGAGTCAAATGTTAGCGCATAAAGCAGGCGAACGTAATTTTTCGCGCATTATGGATCAAGCGACAGTGATTCGCTTGGACAGTCAAGACTACCGAAAAGGACGTATTGATTATGTGTAGTGGCTCTGGTGGTTATTTTGTTTATGAAGGGGCTGGTGTTTACCGTGTTGTCTCGTGTCAATGTGAAAAAACGAAGGTAAAAGAGCCATTAGATACGGTCTTTGCAAGATGGGACGCTTACATTAAGCGTGAAGCGCGTAGGTTAAACGCAGTGACTTAAGTAAGTCTGGCGACATTGATAGAGTAAAGGGGGGGTGGAATAAATGCAAATTGAAGATGTACGCGGTCAAACGATGGGTGGTGATTCGACAAGACGAACGGTGAATCGTATTGTTCGTCATCATAGTGCCACGGAAACAGGTGACGTGTGGACATTTGAACAGTACTGGCAATCAAAAGGATGGGAAACGGGTGGCTATCACGAGATTATTTTGCGAGATGGGACGATCCAACGATGCTATGACTGGGATGTAGTGACAAACGGCGTGAAAGGTTACAACGCGACGTCATATCATATTTGTTTAGTCGGTCGTGGTTCGTTTACTGATGAACAAGAACGTGTTTTTCAAAAGCGGATTGAGACTTGGCTTAATGAATTTCAACTTGGTGTTCAAGACGTTATAGGTCACCGCGAACTAGCAGCTGGAACGACTCAATGTCCGGGTATTGATATGGATGTTGTGCGTGCACGTATAAACGATGGGAGTGGTGATCCCAGTTTAATCCAACGGGGAGACCGAGGTAAGGATGTTGAACAGTTACAACGAACTCTCATAAGTAAAGGATATGATTTACCCCAGTACGGTGCCGATGGCGTGTTTGGCAGCGAAACGGAACAAGCGGTTAAATCGTTGCAACAAGATGCAGGGATTACGGTTGATGGCATTGTCGGCCCAGAAACGCGACGCGCAATGGATCGTGAGATGACGTTGCCAACTGGTATTTATCGTAAGGGGAGTCGCGGGCAAGCCGTTCAGCACATTCAACGTGCTTTAGAACGAATCGGTTTTTCGCCAGGTCCAGTCGATGGCATTTATGGCCCTAAAACAGAAGCTGCGATTAAGCAATTTCAAAAGGAACACGTTCCAAATGAGGTCGATGGGACTTATGGACCAAACACGAGGTCTGCTATGGCAAGCGCGTTAGCATAAGTTAACGCGCTTGTTTTAATGATGTCGCTTTCATTGCTAAAATAATGCTACTTAATAGACCAATCGTTGCTGCGCCTGTTAGCACCATGTGGATTGATAAACCAAAACCGACAAAGAGCGATACAATGGCAAATGCGACTGGGGCAAACCCTTCTGACGCGACGGTTGCAATACTCATGACGCGACCTTGTTTATCAAATGTCGTGTATTCTTGAATCACGCTTAACGATAATAAGTAAACAATCATCGCCGCAAACCCTGCGAGCGCAGCTAAGATCATCAGCAATGGCAAAATCGTCATCCGGCTAAAGATGAGAAAGCCGATCATTGTTAATATAAGCGTCATGACAATAACGCGTCCTCGTCGACTGCTGGCTGCTAAGCGGTAAACGATGATACTCCCCGAAAACGTTCCGACCGATAAGCCAACTTCAAGCAAGCTTAATTGAAAAGCTGAACCACCGATTGAATCAATAATTAAAGGAAAACTGATAATAATCGGACCAATGACGAACAAGTTAACCGCACTGATCGTCGCAATACCAGAATATATAATCGTCGAATCTTTGATGTAGCGCAGACCGATGACGAAATCATCTTTAATTTCGCTAATCGTTCGGTTATCAGTGGGTTTGTCATCTTGAATGAAGCCCGGATAAACGAATACGACGGATAACGCGACGAAACTGGCGGCAACGGTCATCGTTGTGCCGAAACTCGAGATCGTCAGAAGTGAGCCGGCAATAACTGGTCCGAACATGAACATAAGCTCAATCGACCCGTGAAAGAGTGAGTTCGCGCGTTGAATATTATGATGGCCGACTAAAATCGGAATAAGCGCGGTCACAGCCGGATAGAAAAAGGCATCCAAAAAGCCGAATAAAAAGGCGATCACCATTAACCCAATGATCCCGAGCTGATCGAGACTAATGAATAAAGCCATCATACTAATGAGGATGGTTTGTAATAGATTGGTGATGAACATAATGTGCGACTTTTTAACCCGGTCGGCGATCACGCCACCTAGTACCATCATAATGACACGCGGTAGCGTAATCATGACGAGTACGACCCCGACGAGTGCCGGCCGTTTTAAGACATCAATCACGTACCATGACGTCGTTAAAAATAGCATCGCAAAGCCAAGCATCGCAAAAATGCCGGCTATCCAGACAAATAAAAACGGTTTGTTGTCGCGTAAACGGCCCTGTGTTTCAGTCATGATAGATAGTCCTTTCATGTGTTTTTGTATATTAGGTTATCATAACATAGAATCGTGCGTGTTGACTTTTAG
Organism: Alkalibacillus flavidus; assembly: GCF_040545925.1. Lineage (NCBI taxonomy): Bacteria > Bacillati > Bacillota > Bacilli > Caryophanales > Bacillaceae > Alkalibacillus > Alkalibacillus flavidus. Next base: position 33,236 of record NZ_JBEPMX010000006.1, on the reverse strand, counting down.
GATGATTGCAATCCTGTTAAACTATAACAAGACATACGACGTAAAGGAGCATCGCCATGGCACACTACCTCGTGGTTGGCGCCGGTATATTAGGTTCATCGGTTGCTTATCATTTAGCGAAGCAAGGTCAACGCGTTACTGTGATCGATTACCCAAATGAAGGAGAAGCAACCCGTGCAGCAGCGGGCATTATTAGTCCTTGGGTGTCGCAAAAACAAAACGATACGTTATATCAGGTATTAAAACACGGAGCCGCGTATTATGCTGATCTTGTTAAACAATTACACGCGCTCGGTATACACGAGACGAGTTATAAACAAGTTGGCTCCCTTCATTTACATAAAAATGGTGACAAGTTAGCTAAGATGGTTGATGACACGTTGTTTAGACGACAGGATGCACCTGAAATTGGCGAGGTGACACAATTATCAGCTGAAGCTGTCGAGCAAGAAAGCCCTGTTATGACGGACAATATGGGCGCGGTCAAAATGGCTGGCGGCGGCCGCGTTAATGGCGGTGTTTTTCGTGATGCGTTACTAAAAGGGGCTGAAATGTATGGAACGAGCGTGATCCAAGGCTATGCGACGTTGCATCAAAACAAGACGGCTGTCGATGTCAATGGAACGATGATCGAAGCTGATCAAATCGTTGCAACGAATGGGGCGTGGGCATCGTCGTTGCTGCGTGAAACGGGACACCATATTGATGTGACGTCGACGAAAACACAAATCGTCCAGTTGCAGTTACCCGATTACGTGACTGAAGATTGGCCAGTCGTGATGCTTCCGAATAATAAATATATTGTGGGCTTTAAAGGCGGTATCGTATCAGTCGGCGCCGAGCATCGCGATAACATGGACTTTCGCCCGAATGTTGACGCGGCGAGCATCCACGATATTTTGAAAGTGGCATTCAAATTCGCACCCGGACTGAAAGACGCTCATTTTATAAATGCTAAAGTTGGCTTCAGACCGCAAACGCCAGATAAGCGACCTGTTTACGGGTTTTTATCTGATTCACCAGCCATTTATGTTGCAAACGGCCTCGGAGCATCAGGTATGACGAGTGGACCGTTTTTAGGAGCGGAAATCACACGTCATTTATTAGGCGAGCCAACAATGTTAAACCAAACTGATTTTGACCCATACCAATCATAAGACAGAAAGGGTGGTAGGATGACATATCAAGTATTGATCGGCGTATTAATTGGCTTTACAAGTGTAGCGATTATTCAAGGGTTGTGGACCGGAACGTTTAATTGGACGCAATGGAGCGGTATGATCGTCGGTGGAATGATTGCATTTGTAATAGTATACGTTGTTGAGCGACGGGTGAAAAATAAATAAGGACAACGGTCATAACTCGTTCGACTTGATTATTCAAAAATAGTCGGCTAAAATGTAAGAAAATTCAATGAATGGATGGTGTAACTTGGACAAAATCAGTTTTGCTAAATTTGTGTTTTTAGGGATTATTGCCGGCATCGTGTTATCTGGGATCATAAAGTGGATCGGTTTCGATTTTCAGTTATGGCAAACGATTTTCGGTGAACCAACACTATTGTCGGCTCTCTTAGTAATTGTGATTTCAAGCTTAATCATCTATGTTCTGATTAGAAGCATGTATAAGAAATACGAACAATCATCTCATTAAACGGTCGGTTAACATAAACTTTCAAGGCAGTCTACTCTCAAGTGATAAGGGATTAATGTTATCACTCGAAGGTAGACTGTCTTTTTTATGTGAATGTGTCAAAATTGCCAAAAAATTAATGCAAAACGGTTGCTAATTTGAGTGTTTCAGCATTATAATATACTAAGAATTTGCCTTAGGTAAAAAAACATGGACGAACACAAAATAAATGATTGAACGCCAAAGGAGGCAAGGCAGCATGAGTTATTCAGTTGATATTAACCATTTATCAGTGGCTTACCACGGTGAATGGGCGTTGAAAGATATATCGTTTCAAGCGCCAAAGCAAGAAATAATCGGCATTATTGGACCGAATGGCGCAGGTAAATCAACATTAATGAAAGCGATTATGGGAATGGTGACGGCGAACCAAGGAACGATTCGTGTGTTTGATCAGCCAGTCGAAAATGTTCGTTCGGATATTGCTTACGTGCCGCAACGTAATATGATCGATTTTGATTTTCCAATTTTAGTAGAAGACGTCGTTGTTATGGGACGCTATCCGCATTTGAAGTGGTGGCAGCGTCCGAGTAAGCAAGATCGTGAGAAAGCGATCGAAAGCTTAAGGCAAGTCGGCATGGAATCATTCCGTAAACGTCAAATTGGCGAGCTATCAGGTGGGCAACAGCAACGTGTCTTTATCGCACGAGCATTAGCACAAGAAGCGGATTTATTGTTTTTAGATGAGCCGTTTGCTGGCATCGATTTAACATCTGAACAAATTATTATCGATTTACTACGCGACATTCGCGATCAAGGTAAAACATTATTTATCGTTCACCATGATTTAAGCAAGGTGGAAGAGTATTTTGATCGTTTAATGTTACTGAATCAACGATTAGTCGGATTTGGCCAATTACAAGATGTATTCCGAGCTAACCTTATTAGTGAAGCTTATAATGGTCAAGTTGCAACAATTAAAGATAGCGACCATAGTGATGATGTGGTGGTGGTCAAATGATGGAAAACATACAATTCTTTTTATCAGGTGTCGCTAATTATCCGTTTTTACAAAACGCGCTTATCGCCGGTATTTTAGTCGGTATTGTGTGTGGCGTTGTCGGTTGTTTTATTATTTTACGTGGTATGGCTTTAATGGGCGATGCGATTTCGCACGCCGTGTTACCTGGTGTTGTCATTGCCTATATGTTAGGGATGAGTTTCTTTATAGGAGCTGTCATCACGGGGGTATTAACAGCTCTAGGTATCGGGTATATTTCGCAAAATAGTAAAGTGAAAGACGATTCGGCAATCGGCATTTTATTATCAGGGATGTTTGCCATCGGGGTTATCTTAATTACTGCGATCGGGAGTATTGAAGTCGATATTTGGCATATATTATTCGGAAATGTGTTAGCTGTATCACAAACGGATCTATGGATGACATTTGGGATTACCGTTGCTGTAATTGCTTTTATTCTATTATTTTATAAGCAATTACTTGTTAGTACTTTCGATCCAACGATGGCAAGAGCGATTGGTGTTCCGACAAAACTTATTCATTATGTGCTCATGTTTATTTTATCGCTCGTGACAGTAGCATCACTAAATACGGTCGGGATCATTTTAGTCGTGGCGATGTTGATAACACCTGGTTCAACGGCTTATCTATTAACGGACCGCTTACCTGTTATGCTCGTATTGTCAGCGACATTCGGCGTCGTATCAGCGATTGCTGGTGTGTTCTACTCTTACCTTTATGATGTGGCAACAGGAGCGTCAATGGTTATTGTTGCGACGGTCATTTTCTTGTTAGCCTTTTTCTTTTCACCAAAACAAGGGCTTGTTGTGCGCTGGTTCCGTGACCGTGCTGCTCAGCAAGCATCGCAAGGGTGATCAACATGATGAAATGGACTCGTTTTATAAGTGTCATGTTGACGTTAATGGCTATCACCGTAGCCTGTTCTCCTCCTGATGATGAATGGTCAGAACAGGGCGATGATACGGTTCAAGTGACTGTCAGCTTTTCGATTGTATCGGATATTGTTGCTAATGTAGCGGGTGACCGTGCTGACGTTGAGTATATCGTGCCGAACGGGGGCGACCCTCACGAATATGAACCAGTTCCAAGTGATTTGCGCCGTGTCAGTGAATCAGATGTATTCTTTGTGAACGGGTTGAATTTGGAACAGTGGATTTCCTCACTCGTTGAAAATGTGTCTGATACGCCGATAGTTGAGCTGACGTCTGAGGTTGAACCGATTGAGGTATCAGAGGGTGTGAACGATCCGCACGCATGGCTTGACCCAGATAATGTGAAGTTGTACGTGGATCAGGCCGTGAAGCATTTGAGTAAGGTGGACCCAGAAGGGGCAGACATATACGAAGACAATGCGGCTCGTTACAAAGAAAAATTAGACGCGTTAGATAACATGATTCATGAAAAAACAGAAGCTGTGCCTGACAATCAAAAGGCGATTGTTTTAAGTGAAAATGCTTTCGTGTACTTTGGTGAAGCTTATGGATATGACACGACAGGCATTTGGGAGTTGAATTCCCATTCAGAAGGAACGCCGCGCCAAGTCGCCAATTTGGTCAACAGACTCCAAACAATGCCTGTGCCATATGTGTTTTTAGAGTCGACAGCTAATCCAGTTCATATGGAATCTGTTTCACACGATTCTGGTGTTCCGATCTATCATGACCGGCTGTACACAGATGGCCTGCCGATTGACAGTCCGGTTGACACCTATCTTGAAATGATGGAAGTGAACGCGGAGGTCGTGACGAACGCTTTAAGTGAATAAAACCATGAACCACTGTAAACTACGATGTTTAGAGTGGTTTTTTCTTATTGAGAAACCATATCTATATCAATTGCTTGAAAAATAATCTCCCCCTAATAAAATGAAACTTGTTATAATAGATGTCATAAAGAATTTAAAAAGGTGTGATACCATGCCGTGGTTAAGTTATTCCATATTATTTATAGTGAGTATGATAATAGGTTTTTTCATAAGACCTTTGCTTCGTAATTATCCGCGTCTTGTTCATCCGTTTGCCATAGGATTAAAAATCACATTAGCTCTAGCGTTGATCGTGCTTGCGATAGCCATATTAAGTGGCCAAACGGCATTTATCGAATTGTTTTTATTCGGATTCGTTCCGTTAGTGGGCTTTCTCATATCACAACGATTAATGCCGAAAGGATCAGTACAGATTAAACAACCAAAATCCTAATAGATTAAGGAGATTCGAAATGATCTTACGTAGTGTTCTCATCGTGTTCATGTCATTTAGTTTAGTTTGGGGTAGTTTGACGATTGTTGATGCTTATTCTGATGCTCGAAATATTTTAACCGATGTTAATGATTCAGGTTGGCAAATCGGAGCACAGTTAAATCCTGAACTCGTGTATGAACAGAATGAAAGTCAACAACAATTAAACCAAGCGTTACAAGATAAGATGAGTGTCAGCTTAGATGACAGCGAATTGAACGGTTCGATGACTGTCACGTTAACAGAGCTTAGACAGTTAGATGATACGAAGGCGATATCAGGCGATGGTCAAGCGATATTTGAAGTAGGCGATTATACATTTTCGGTCCCGTTTGAATCAAAAGAAGTTTATCAAATTGACCATGAGGGCGAACGTGTCCGTGCATTTAGTTTAGATGAACAGTACGAAACAGCCAACGGGAGCGTCGACATGATCAATATGAATATTTATTGGCAGCCGGCGACTGATGATGTATATGTTGTTGGTAGTGTCGGTTTTGTGACGAACTTAGCTGAATTAGCATTTGGTGAACCATTTATAACACCACAAGAATTCCTAGAAGGTGAGCGCATTGAATTTAATAATTAAGGAGATAAAATTATGTTCGAACGATTAAAACCAAAGACGCTAGCTGGTCAGGTTGGTTTAGTAACACTCATTATGGGTGCTGTCATATTTGTTGCACTGGAAATTACCATGACCATCTGGCTTGATCGTATGCAAGTGATTGGATTACTGTTTTGGTTGATCGGTTTAATTGGTGGCATTGTTTATATCATCGACCTTGTGAAGCAACGAAATCAATAAAGATGGAGGCTATCTGATGACCAAACGTTTATACATATGGACAGCTGTCGGTTTAGGTATTATTGTTTTCTTTTTACTCTTTCAATTAGGCCGAAACAACGAGCTTGAAATAGGCTTTTTCGGCCAACTATTGCTCGTTGCACTTGTTGGGTTATTGATCGGTGGCCTCATACGTAAATGGGGAATGAAACGAGATTAACGATGATAAAGGGTGAGACGTTGAAACGATTAACTGTAATACTGAGTTTTATGCTATTAGTTGCTTGCCAAAATGGTGACGAAACAGACTATGAAACCCAAATTCAACAACTAACAGATCATATCGAAGATCAAAATGAACAAATTGAAACATTGCAACAAGAAGTAGAAGATAAAACACGTGAATTACAGCAGTTACGTCAGGAAAACTCATCTCAAAGTGCCAATCATGATGCTAACGACCAATCTGAACCATCCGAGGACATTCCGCAAACGGCGAACTTCCAACTACATTCACCTCAAGAAGATGAACAAATTAATGACACATTTTCAGTTGAAGGAATGATTCGTTATGATGCACTCGGCTCGGTTCGGATTGAATTGATTGATGCAGCTGGTAATGTCGTTGAAGAAAGCCGTATTGAAGAAAATTGGTTTAATAGCGCATCAGATGATCGCGAATGGACTGGTATTGAATTGAATATAACGATTACCTCGTCAGTGACAGCAGGTGAAGGCCGTGTTGTTGTTTATGACGAACAAGCTAATGAAAATATCGCGGTACCTATTCACATACAATAGTCAGAAAGATTTAGAGGAAAATATTTTATAACTCTTTTTCTTTTTGTCGAATATTGCTATAATAGTTATAACATAAATGAAATAAATCGATAAAATGTCTTAATTTAAGTGGTTAGACCAGTATGAAAAATGAATGAACGTGCATAAAAGAGATTGATTGAACGATGTAATAGATAAACTATTCAAAAACGTGGATATAACATAATGTGTAACGTTTTTAGTTTACTTCAGACATCGTAGTGAAACTCGAGGTGACGACAGTGCTTAACATTTCATTAAAAAAAGACCAGCTTCTTCGCGCGATAGAACAGCGACAATTTGTGCTTGTTTACCAACCCAAAATTTGTTTGAATTCAGGTCAGGTGACAGGTGTCGAAGCGCTCATTCGCTGGAATCATCCAGATCATGGTTGGATTTCACCGGCTGATTTTATTCCATTAGCGGAACAAACAGGTACGATTACAGACATTACAAAATGGGTCCTGTATGAAGCATGTCGACAAAATAAACAATGGCAAGATCAAGGTTTCCCCAAGACCATTGTGTCGGTTAATATATCACCTCTAGATTTTGAATCAATGGAATTGTACGAAACGATACTACATACGTTAAATGAAACGGGTCTAGATCCGCGCTTTCTTGAAATTGAGATAACTGAGACGGCTATGGTAGCCGATATGCAGCAAACCATTAAGACGTTACATAAAATTGTTCAAACAGGTATTCGAATTGCAATCGATGATTTCGGAAAAGGTAACTCGACTTTACGCTATATCCGCGATTTGCCAATCACGACGGTGAAAATTGATCAATCGTTTATGCATAACATTGCGTATAGTCAAAAAGAATCAACGGTCGTTAAAAACATAGTCGAACTCGCACAAAATCTTGGTTTGAAGGTAATCGCAGAAGGTGTTGAAACTGAAGAGGTCGTTACCTTCTTATCACTTCACTCATGTAATGCCGCGCAAGGGTTCCTGTTTAGTAAACCACTAACGGTGAAAGACTATGAAACGTTGATCCATCAGTTGGAATCGTTCGCTGTTGAACTTATTCACCGATTAGAAGCAAAAATAAACTTTAAATCAGCAAAAATGAACGACCATCGTTTTAAGTCATTGTTTGAACAAAACCCTGACTTGGTTTGCTCATTCAGTCTTGATGGGAATATATTGAGCGTTAATCCCGCGATAAAAAAGATGTTAGGCTACGATCAGGAAACAGTCTTAAATCATCATTTCGGTGATTTTGTTCATGAAAATGATTTGAATAAGTCGCTTAATCATTTTAATAAAGTGTTAAATGGTGAAACACCTGAAGGTATTGAATTAGACTTAGCACATGCGAATGGTCATTTTGTCCCGACAAACGTCGTTAGTTTTCCGATGTTATTAAGTGAACGGATTATTGGTGTGTATTCTGTTATTAAAGATATGTCACACCAGAAATCTTTAGAGCGCCAATTAATCGAAAGTGAAAAGAAATATCGATTGATTACTGAAAACATGTCTGATTTAGTTGTCGTGGTTAATCGTGGTGGTGCCATTGAATATGCCTCACCTTCTAATACGGATGTTTTTAATGTTGATTCAGAATTTGTTAAAAGCTATAATATTATGTCGTTTGTTCAACGGGAAGATGTTAGTCACGTGTTTAATACATTGGGCAAAATATTCGATGATCATAAGCCGCAGTCAACAGAGTTACGATTGAATATAGGCGGCAATAGAGTGTTTTGGGTAGAAGCTCACGGTAGTCCTATCATTGAAGAAGATGGGACGGTTAATCAGATTGTTGTTGTCTCACGGAATATCACGCATAAGAAGCAAATTGAAGCCGAGTTACATGCCGCCCAAACCGATTTAAAAAATACATTAGAACGTCAATTAGGCATGACGTTAAAATTCGTCAAAACGAAAAGTGGTTACGTGCATACATTGTGTGAAGGTGAATTAATGCGTAAGTTTGGTTTTGATTCCGAAGATATTGTTGGCCAGACACTGTATGATTGCTTACCAGAGCGTAATGCTCGTAACCTAGAAAAGTATTATGAACGGGCTTGGCAAGGTGAAGATGTTTACTTCGAAGCAACATATCAGGGCATTCGTTACATTGAACAATTAAAAGCAGTTTTTCATGACGGAAAAGTCGTGGAAGTCATCGGGTCGTGTGTTGATGTTTCGGCCCGCCATACACGAGATAATAGCTGACGGCTAATGGTCGTCAGTTTTTTAATACTTTTATTGAAACACACGTTCGTGTTTATTGTCAAGTGAAACACGAACGAATATTCTGTATGAATTAGTTTACTTTAACGAAGAAGTCTTCGTATAATGAGAAATTAGGAGGGATTGCATGTTCATTTATTTAAACGGTCAAGCAATAAATATAGATGATTATGATATAGGTAAGCATGGTCAAAAAACGTGGTTATCATTTGATTTTAAAGTAACACATGAGGATTATCATGATGTGACGGTGTTATTGTACGACAATGATTTCCGCGTCGAGTTTCCAGATGAATCCTTAGATTTTCAGGCGACGATCTATCGCTACTACACATCGTTTACGAACCTTTATGTTGAAGGTAATGTCGGTGATTTTCATGTGGAATTAATTGAAGTGTGATGGAGCGTTATTCAAGCAGAACACCCGAACGATTTATGTGAATCGCTCGGGTGTTCTTTGTGTGATTAACTTTTTGTCCCGTTTATTAAAACGGGTTCGTCGCCCATTGTAACGACTGTTTAATAAAGATACGTTGGTTAAGTTTTAGCTGCGCTACCATATATTCAGCTAAATCTTCTGGTTGCATATACTTATCTGGATCGTTTTCGTCTTCAAGTTTGTCGCCAAATGGTAATTCAGTTGCGACGAGGCTTGGGTTCATCGTGAAGACACGAATGTTGTACGGACGTACTTCTTGCATGAGTGATTCCGACATGCCTTGTACGGCGAATTTTGAGGCGCAATAAGCGGACATGCCTGACGTTCCTTTTAAGCCGCTGCTCGATGATATATTAATAATATCTCCAATATTGTCTTCCATCATATAAGGTAAGACAGAGCGCGTCACATGATACATGCCAAAGACGTTGACATCAAACGTACGCTTCCACTCACCGGGATCCGATTCGGCTAATTTGCCTGATGTGGCTGTCCCTGCGTTATTAATTAAAATATCGGGCTGGCCGAGACGAGAGACTAAATTTTTGATTGTTTGATCGACGGCTTCTAAGTCAGAAATATCAACAATGCCGATTTCTGCATTGACGCCGTATTGTTCCACTTCTTTCACAACATCGTTTAGTTTACTTTCTTGCCGTGCGATAAGCCCCACATGGACACCTTCTTGCGCTAAAGCAATGGCGGTTGCACGTCCAATACCTTGGCTTGCACCTGTAATGTAAGCAATTTTTCCTTGTAATTTCTGACCCATTAAGCTCACTCCTTTAATCAGTATAACTTTAGTTTAACTTTAGTTGAGGTCAAAAATCAAAAAATAGCGTTAATAATAGTAATATTTTCGCTATTGGGACTATTGATGAAAACCTTTCAAATCGACCGTTTCTTTTATATAATGGCCGTTGTCTAAAGCATGAAATTGTCTAAATATTATCAAATTATATGAGAAAGGAAGAACATCATGGAACAAAAACGTCGAGGATTTTTCCAAAAGTTTTTGGATCGGATTGAACGTGTCGGTAACAAACTGCCACACCCGATTACGTTGTTTGCGATCTTAGCAGTGTTAGTGATCGTTATTTCTGCAATCGTTTCCAGTACAGGCTTGTCTGTTGAGCATCCTGGTGATGGTAGTGAAGTAACGGTTAATAATTTACTTGATAAAGAGGGCATTCGATACCTCTTTGGTAGTATGGTTGATAACTTTATCGGATTCGCTCCACTAGGTGTCGTATTAGCGACGATGCTTGGTATTGGTGTAGCTGAGCGTTCTGGTTTAATTAGTGCAGCGCTACGCGGATTCGTGATGTCGGTTCCGAACTTCTTAATTACAGGTGGTCTCGTATTTGCCGGTATTATGTCGAGTGTCGCATCTGATGCAGGGTACGTTGTGTTACCACCACTGGGTGCGCTTATTTTTGCGGCACTTGGTCGCCATCCATTAGCTGGTTTAGCGGCTGCTTTTGCGGGTGTATCCGCTGGTTTTAGTGCGAACCTTTTCTTGTCGGGTACAGATGTGATGTTAGCTGAAATTACAACTGACGCGGCTTCGATCATTAGTCCAGAATATGCTGAAACGATGAACGTGGCGATGAACTATTGGTTTATTATCGTGTCAGTCTTCTTGTTAACATTTGTCGGTTGGTTTGTAACAGATAAAATTGTTGAACCTCGGCTTGGTGAATATAAAGGGGAGTATCGTGAAGACGTTACAGGTCTTGAGAAAATTGAAGTGAAAGGCCTTATTTGGGCTGGTATTTCATTACTTGTATCATTAATTGGTTTTTCTTTACTTGTGTTATTACCCGATGCGCCGTTGCGTGCGGACGACGGTGATATCATTCAGTCGCCATTTATGAGTTCACTCGTGCCAATTATTATGATCCTATTCTTCATTCCAGGTCTTGTTTACGGTATTGTGACGAAAGAAATTAAAAGCGATAAAGATGTCGCTAATCAGTTATCAGATACGATGGCATCGATGGGCATGTTTATCGTACTCGCCTTTACGGCTGGTCAGTTCGTCGCTTATTTTAAAGAAACGGAATTAGGTCTAGTCTTAGGTGTCTATGGTGCTGAGTTTTTACAAGAAGCGAATTTCACAGGGATTCCACTCATAATCGGTTTTATCTTAGTCGTTGGCTTTATTAACTTATTTATCGGAAGTGCGTCGGCTAAGTGGGCGATGTTAGCACCGGTTTTCGTGCCGATTTTAATGGAGCTCGGGTATTCGCCAGAAATGACCCAAATGGCTTATCGTATCGCAGACTCATCAACGAATATTATTACACCGTTGATGACATACTTTGCGATCATTATCGCCTTTGCACAAAAATACGATAAAAATATGGGAATCGGGACGCTTATTTCCGTTATGTTCCCGTATTCGATGGCGTATTTAGTGATCTGGACGTTAATGTTAATCGTCTGGATGTTAACAGGCATTGAATTAGGACCAGGTTCACCAATTTGGTACAACCCATAATATGATTGTTAACGATAATAGTATCCCCCTTACCTTAAAGGATTAATAAGGTAAGGGGGATTTTTTTATAACGGAATGCGTAGGGATTCCATCGCGCGTTGTAAGGTGTCAGGACGTGAGAGGAGGAAACCTTGGGCGTTTGTGACGCCGATTTGCTTTGCTATGTACCATTCGTCAGGTTGTTCGATGCCTTCAACAATGAGTGTCGTGTCTTGTTCATGGCAAAAGCTCATGAGTGATTGAATCATGGTTTGTTTAGCGAAGGATTGATTGAGGCCATTTGCGAAAAATTTGTCTAATTTGATATAGCTAGGATTTAAATCAATTACGCGTTTTAATGAACTGCCAGATTTCCCTAAATCATCGATTGCGATATGAAAGCCGCGTTTTTTTAGTCGTTCTGTGGCTTGAATGAACAATGCGTCATCTACTGTTTTGTCATGTTCAGTAATTTCAAAAACGATTTTGTCCGGAGTTATGTTCGTGTTAGCGATGATTGACTCCATAGCCGGCAGCAGATCGTTATGAAGGATTGTTGACGAAAAAATATTAATGAAAATCTTAAATGATTTATCTGTCTCTAGTATGCATGAATCAATTTGCGTGATCGCTTTGTTAATAGAGGTTATTTCTAATGAATATAGTAAATCGGATTGAAACGCTTCATGAAAAGCTGTTTCGGGATTGTTAAAGTGATATGAACGAAACAAGATTTCAAACCCAAATGGTCGTTGTGAGCTGACATCAAATATAAGTTGGTAGTTGTGAGTGAAGTCGCTCTTATCAATCATATTTTGTATTGCTTGCGACATAATGATTCATCCTTTTGAAAAAATTTAATCCATTTTTTATAGACTAAATGGCCTATTGTTCTATTAAGTATAAAGCAGGGGATAAGGGTGAAGCAATCCATTGTGCCAATATTTGGTTGTGGCTAATTGCCACAACAGGCCGAAATGGCGGTTAAATAAGGTAAGATGAATGCATGTCATCGTTTTGGTAATCTTTACATCTATCATTCGACAACATGTATGTTTGAATAGTAGTAGAGATTCCCCGCCCAAAATCATTATTAATTTTTTATAGGAGGGAGGCTGGGATGTGAAACGCGATTGGTTAATCGAAAAGCGTCGATCGTTAGGCTTCACCCAAGAATATGTCGCAAAGCATGCTTATATTGACCGCGCGTACTATTCTCAACTTGAAAATGGGAAACGAAATCCGAGTCCAGCAGTCGCGTTTAATATTTCGAACGTTTTAGAGTTAGATCCGTATTTATTTTTTACATATCATCGAAATGTGTCATCAGATGCGCCTTATGATGGCGAAATTGCGGATGCATTTTCGCATATTCAAGAAGGACAAATTTTGTACTTGCATCATCATGAAGAACAATACCTTCAGCATGCGATGACATTTGTTAGGACAAGTTTGGACAGAGGCGATTGGTGTGTGATGGTGATGTCACATAAAACAATTGAAGCGATCCGTGTGAGACTTGCGACGATGTATAATCATGATGTTTTAAACGCGTATGTCTCGTTTTATACGCCTGATACGTTAACGGCGGAAGCTATTGATGCCATTGAAGTCACGAGTGCTCAAAAACGTCTATGGCTTGCTGCAGATACGATTACGACTACGCAACTAGAACGCTTTCAAGCCATCCAGCATCAGTCTAATGGTATGGTATCTGTCCGAGCGTATTACGCGCTTGATCTAACCGGAAATAAGACGATTGTATTAATCCGTCGCAATCCGTATTTAATGACAGATTATGAATTCGTCCATTCACCGTTATATCATTTCTCTGAATCCTTTATCTCGTACGAGTAATCGTTCGGGATTTTTTACTACAACGAAGCGGGTGTTTATGTTAGGATATGAAAGGTTAGTTAAGATAGAAAGGGTTTAGTTATGTCGATACAAGAAGAAGTGCAAAAGCGCAAGACGTTTGCGATTATTTCGCACCCTGACGCGGGTAAAACGACATTGACAGAAACGATGCTGTTATTCGGTAATTTAATTCGTGAAGCAGGGACAGTTAAAGGTAAGAAGTCAGGCAAATTCGCGACATCTGACTGGATGGAAATCGAGAAACAGCGCGGGATCTCTGTCACATCGAGTGTGATGAATTTTCCGTATGAAGGCTATGAAGTCAATATTTTAGATACCCCTGGGCACGAGGACTTCAGTGAGGACACGTACCGGACACTAACAGCAGTGGATAGTGTTGTCATGGTAATTGACTCAACCAAAGGGATCGAGGCACAAACGAAGAAGCTGTTTAAAGTGTGTCGCATGCGCGGGATTCCGATTTTTACATTTTTCAATAAAGTGGACCGTGAAGGCCGTGAACCGCTCGATTTAATGGAAGAAATTGAAGAAGTACTAGAGATCGAAACGTACCCGATGAATTACCCAGCTGGCATGGGGAAACGGTTTTTAGGGACGTTTGATCGTCAGTCGAATGAATTTGTCCGCTATTTACAAAATGGCCAAGAAGAACGTGTGCCATATGACGAACTAGAAGCGGATGAATACGCGGAATTGAGGCAGCAAGAAGAATTTCAAATGGCGCAAGATGAAGTCGCGTTATTAGATGAAGCGGGGGAAAGTTTTTCACTTGATGCTGTTTTAGCTGGTGAACAGACCCCTGTGTTTTTCGGGAGTGCCTTAGCGCCGTTTGGTGTCGAGACATTTCTCGATTCGTTTATTGAAATGGCTCCGGCGCCTGGTTCGCGTCAAACGACAGAAGGAGTCGTTGAGCCAACGGAGGAAGACTTTTCAGGGTTTATTTTTAAGATCCAGGCGAATATGAACCCGAACCACCGCGACCGTATTGCGTTTGTGCGCATTTGTTCTGGCAAATTCACGCGCGATATGAGTGTGAAGTTGTCTCGGACAGGGAAGACGATTAATTTGTCACAGTCGCAACAATTCGTCGCCTCGCAGCGAGGGACGATTCAGGAAGCGTATGCGGGCGATATTATCGGGATTTACGATCCGAACGTGTATCATATTGGCGATACGATTACGGAAAGTAAAACGCCATTTGAGTTTGACGAATTGCCACAGTTCCCACCGGAGTTATATAAAACGGTGACGGCAAAAAATGTCATGAAGTCGAAGCAGTTTTATAAAGGGATTGAACAGCTCGTCCAAGAAGGGGCGATTCAACTGTTTAAGAAGTTTCATACCGAATCATTTATCGTCGGTGCGGTCGGGCAGTTGCAGTTTGATGTCTTTCAATATCGGATGAAGAACGAATATAATTCAGATGTTATGTTAGAAGACATAGGCGAACGCATCCCGAGATGGTTGAAACCAGAACAAGTCGATGAATCGATTTTTGATAGTCGTAGTACGCTCGTACGTGATCGAGAAGATAATCCTGTTGTATTATTTAAAAACGAATTCTCGTTGAATTTGTTTAAAGATCGTCACCCAGAAGTGGACTTGATCGATTTATATGAAGTAAATGACTATAATCAAGGGACATAATAAAGAAGCAGTCGTAGCACATCGTGTTGCGGCTGTTTTTTGTGTCAATTGTATGACTATTTAGTTATAAAGGTTTAGAGTAGATGAAAAGAGTGAATAGAAATAATGAGAGGAAATATTAGGGATTGTTTTAGTTAACATCATGTTTAACCATCAGGATGATTCACTCAATCATGGACATCCCTCTCGTTTCAAAATCATGATTTTGCTTAAACTAGTGATTAAGGCACATCTCAAGTGCTTGATCAAAATATGAGGAGGTTGGTGTGATGCAAGGTTTATTTAGCAATGTGTTAGTCGCGTATGATGGTTCTCCAGACAGCCAAAAAGCGTTAAAGATCGCTGAAGGTATGGTGAAACAGCAAGAGGGTAAGCTTTATGTCATTTTCATTGAAGAACATAATCCGCATATTCATCCTGAACCGTACAATAATGAATGGCTGAATGATCCAGCAACGACGCCGGAGTTGTTAGGTGAGCTCGATTCTGAGGAACATGGTCGTTTAGCAGACCAAGTGATGAAGCAGGCGAAAGAAGAAGTATCAGAAGATGTCGATGTGTATTTTGAAGTAATCGCAGGACCGGCATCAAGACGAATTGTACAAGAGTCAGAAGATAAAGATGCAGACATCATTGTGATCGGCAACCGTGGTTTGGGTGGTTTAAAACGACTCGTTATGGGTAGTGTCAGTAATCAAATTACGAATGATGCGAGTTGCCCTGTATTAGTCACGAAATAACATATAAAAAGCCCGAGCGCATAACCGTAGCGCTCGGGCTTTGTTGTGTTATTGTTCGATCCATTCGTTAATTAGATCTTGGTTGTTTTCGACCCATGTACGGGCACCTTCGATTGGCTCTTCCGCATCTTGAACGGCTGCCATTAATTCACCGATTTGTGTATCGTTCATTTTCCAGTTCTTAAGCCATTGTGTGAACTGTGGGTATTCGTCGCCAAAACCTTGACGTGTTGCGAAGTGAATTTTTTCAACCCCACCGAATGATTCTTTCGGATCCTCTAAGTATTTTAGGTCATGCTTAGCGAAAATACTGTGTGGATTCCAAAGTGGTGCTACAATTGGTTCTTCATTTTCTACAGCTTGGTCGATTGCTGCGATCATAGCTGGTTCAGAACTTGGCATTAATTCTAAGTTAAGGCCGTATTCGTCGATCATTTCTTCAGCTACTTCCATCGTACCGGCACCTGAGTCAAAGCCAGTGATTTCGCCGTCGAACTTCTCTGCATTGGCATTTAAGTCTTCGATGCTATTCACATCTTCCATGTATTCAGGCACAACTAGACCAACTTTTGCGTTGTCATACCATGTCGCATCAGAGAAGAAAACTTGATCCTGATACTGCTCTAAATAGTTAGCATCTTGAACTGGTAACCAAACTTCTAAACCGAGATCAAGTTCGTCGTTTGCTAATGCTTCCATCGTCGGCCCCATATCTAAGTTAATGAGGTCAACGTTATAACCTTGTTCTTCTAAAATAACTTTCCACATGTTTGTGACGGCAATATTTTCAGCCCAATTAATTTGACCCATTTCAATCGTGTCCGTGTTGACGTCACTACCTTCATTGCTTTCACCACTGTCACTGTTTTCGCTTTCGCCATCATTTTCAGAACCTTCGTTATTTGAATTCTCTTCTGTCTGTTCTGAATCACCTTCGCTATCGCTTGTTTCATCGCCACCGCATGCTGCTAAGACGATTAAAAGCATAGCTGTTAATACCATAAGTAATGCTTTTTTGTTAAAAGACATTTGTGTTGTCCTCCCCTTAATGTTTGGAATTTTGATGTTATGTTGGCAAAGTGATTACAACCAATGTTGCATAGCATACAATAAATTGAATGCTCGTTCAATAGGTTGTACGACGCATGACGCGTCTCGTTTAGTCAACTCCCATCAATCACCTTCCTTCGAGTTATTAAAAACGTTAAATTTTTTCTTTACAAAGTTTATAATAACATAGTGGTGGATAATGTCAAACAGTGTCGGAAAATTTTTTAGTTTGTATGTTTAAATAGGCGTTAGGGATGGGTATATAAATGTGTGTGACATTCATTGAAGGAGGTCATCTATATGAGCAAAAAAGTAGCAGCTTTACTAACAGATATGGTAGAAGAAATTGAATTAACGGATCCAGCTGAAAAGCTAAGAGATGCTGGTCATTCACTTGATTTGATTGGAAAAGGCAAAGGCGAAACGATTAAAGGGAAAAACGGTCAAGAGATGACGCTTGATTACGGCGTTGATGACGTCGATCCAAATGATTACGATGCGATTTTAGTGCCAGGCGGTTTTTCACCTGACATTCTTCGTATTGATGAAAAAAATGCAGCGTTCGCGCGCCATTTCTTCGAAGCGGATAAACCTGTCTTTGCGATTTGCCACGCCCCACAATTTTTAGTCGACACAGGGAAGTTAAAAGGCAAGACGCTGACTAGCTTCGTATCGGTGCGCAATGACTTACGAAATGCGGGTGCGGAAGTTGTGGATGAAGAAGTTGTCGTGGATGGCAAACTGGTAACAAGCCGTACACCACATGATTTAGAAGCATTTAACCGCGAATCACTCAAATTATTAGAAGCATAATGAAAAGAGAGGGGAAGCGCCCTCTCTTTTTTTGTGCGCTCTATGGATTTTTGAAATAAATTAGGTGAGTTTTGAGATAAGTGCGGCGAGTTATTTCATAAATAGGCCTAGTTTTGAAATAAGTGCGTGCGTTGCTCTGATTTATTTAATAAGTCAGGGGATTTTTGAAATAAATGCAGGGAGTTATTAGATAAAAGGAGGGGCGCCCTCCTTTTGAACGAACGAAACCCCATTGGCTTCGGGCCAATGGGGTGTTTAGTGTACAGATCGGATTTATAGTGATTTAGCGAGTAAGCGTTGCAACATTTTGCGAGATAAAATTCGGGTGAAGGCGATTAAAAATTTATAGCGCTTGCCTGGAAGCGATACATTTTTCTTTTTGAAAAGCGCATTGTAACCGACTTGTGCGACGCGTTCGGCTGACATGGCGACTTTTTCAAACGAATCTCCCATCGACTGCATATTGGCTTCGTTCGCAAAATTCGTCGCTGTCGGCCCAGGGCATAACGCTGTTACGGAGAGGTCGCCTTTTTGACGCAATTCGGTGTTGAGTGATTCGGAAAATGATAAAACATACGCCTTCGTTGCCGCATAGGTGCTCATAGCGGGCGTCGGGACAAATGACGCGATTGATCCGACATTTAAAATGCGACCGAATTTGGCAAGTGCCATATCCGTGCCGAAGTAAAATGTTAAGTTCGTTAATGCCACCATGTTCAGTTGCAACATTTGATTCACGCGGTCGATATCGGATTCTAAAAATAAATCCTCCATGCCGAAACCAGCGTTATTGATCAAAATATCAACGTGGTGGCCGCGTTGTTTGACGTCATCGTACAATGTTTTCGCTGCACCTGGTTCCGACAAATCGAGTGGAATAGTTGTGACAGTGGTCTGTGCGCTTAATTCTGATTTGACTTGATTAAGTTTTTCCTCGCTGCGTGCGACTAAGATTAACTCGTGATCGCTAGCTAATAATTTAGCTAATTCATAACCGATCCCGCCGCTTGCGCCTGTTACTAAAGCTGTTTGGTTCATCGTGAAAACTCCCTTTCTATGATGGTACGTTTGTAAAGCGTAACATATTGAAGTGGGGGATGCTGTTTTTGAGTTTGGTAGGTGAAACATTTGGGGAAGCGGGGTGTCTAATGGTTTAATGGGGGATAAAACATGAAAAGCTTATTAATCTTATTATGTGCTGTAAGTTTAGTTGCGTGCGATGATGAGCTACGATACGACGGTGACCCAGATATCATTGGCACCGTCATTGAGTTTACGGACGATCGTGCGTTAGTCGACATAGAATCAGGTGAACTGACTGAATATGGGTATGGTGATGACATCGCTTTATCTTATGACGATGTCGAAGGCTTTTCACGTTTGCAACAAGGTGAAGAAATAGCTGTTTGGTTAACGGGCCAGGTATTAGATAGCAATCCGCCTAAAGCTGGTATAGGACGGTATGAACGGGTTGAGTCTGAATAGGTTAGCCTTTAAATTGTTAGATAATCTTGTAACATTGTTAGATAATCCCGGCACATTGTCTAATAATCTCTTTAGAATGTTGGACAATCTTCATGAAGTGTCTAACAAATAGGAAGATAGTCGTAGCGTGATCACGTTTAACCCTTTTGGCAAACGGCAATAGACATAATAAAGGGTTTGAAAAGGAGTGATGAAAATGGTTGATACGTATAACAAGATTTTAGTTGCTTTTGATGGTTCGAGTGATAGCATGAAGGCGTTACGACAAGCGGAAATGTTAGCGATCACCCATGATGCAGCACTCAGTGTCGTTTATGTGCATGATCAAAATACAAGAACGACGACAACGATGAATACTGAGCCAGTTTTTTCGCATACCGCGTCGATGATGCACAACACGACGAATTATGTGCCTTACGTTCCACTTGGTGATTTTAATCCGACATCTAATAAGGAATCAATTGGAGATGAAGCGCAAAAACTTTTAGACGAAGCAGCGACGAAATTATCTGACCAAATCAATCACGCTCATTTCGAAATATTAGTCGGTGACCCAGCAAAAACATTAGTCCAATATGCTGAAGATCAAAGCATGGACTTAATTGTCATGGGTAATCGTGGTGTGAGCGGCTTAAGGAAATTAGTGATGGGAAGTGTCAGTAATAAAGTCGCCAACGAATCGGATTGTCCCGTTTTAATTGCTAAATAACAGTACCCCCTCTGACACACAAGCAGTCAGAGGGGATCTTTTTATGACTTAGCTAGTTTTGAGATAATTACTGGTAGTTTTGAAATAAGTGAGCTAACTTATTTCAAAACTAAGTGCATTTTTTAAATAAATGGCGAGAGTTTTTTAATAACTCAACAGGTGAGGCCCGCGATTGTTGAAAAATTTATAAAAGAAAGAGATTGATTGCCGTGTAAGATCATTAATTATGATAAAATAACGAGTGATACCTTGTTAACTTATGTTAAAAAAGGGTACAGTTCGTATTATGAAGATACATAAGGAGGCACGTCTCAGTGATTTTTGCGATCATTGCACTTATTTTTGTATCGCTATTTTTCTCCGGTAGTGAAACCGCTTTGACAGCGACGAATCGGATGAAATTGCAGACGAAAGCGCAAGAAGGCGATGCAAAATCAGGTAAGCTATTAAAATTAGTCCAAAAACCGAATGAATTTATAACAGCGATTCTAATCGGTAATAATATTTCGAACATCATTTTGCCAACACTCGTGACGACGATGGCGATTCAGTATGGATTCGATGTCGCAATGGCGACGGCGATTTTAACGGTGACGATTATTATCGTGGCTGAAGTGATTCCAAAATCAGTCGCGGCGACGTTTCCCGACCGAATTTCGTATATTGTCTATCCAGTGATTAAAACAGCGGTTGTTTTGTTTAAACCGATCACGATCGTGTTGAACTGGCTGACGGATACGATCACCCGCGTCTTATCAAAAGGTGAAAAGCAACAATATTCGTTCTCGAAAGAAGAATTTAAAGCGATGATCGATATTGCGGATTCAGAAGGGACGTTTCGCGATGATGAATCGTACCGGATTAAAGGGGCGCTCGATTTTCAAAACTTAAATGTCAAAGATGTCCTGCAAACGCCCCGCGTCGATATTGTGTCGTTAGATGCGGACGCGTCATTTGAAGAGGTGCGGGATATTGCGATTCAGCATCCGTATACGCGTTATCCGATCATTCAAGATGACGTCGACCATATTATTGGCGTGTTTCACTCGAAATTTTTAATTCATTGGTCGATTGAGCCGGAAAAATCGCTCCAATCATTTAGCGATATGGACCCACTCATTAGTTATGAATTTCAGTCGATTGAACATGTATTCCGTGAAATGACGAAAAATAATAAGCATTTCTCAGTCGTTTTAGATGAATATGGCGGAACAGAAGGCATTGTGACACACGAAGATATTATCGAGGCGATGATCGGGATGGAAATTGAAGACGAGATTGATGCGGATAACGATTCGATGGTAGATGAATTAAGTGAGACGCATATTGTATGTGACGGCAAAATCCCGTTGCGTCGATTAAATGCGATTTTTAATACGGCGATTCCAGAAGAAGAAGACGTCTTGTCAGGTTACTTATTAACGGAAATGAACCGTTTTCCAGAAGAAGAAGACGTGATCGAGCGGGATGACTTAACGTTTACCATTCTAGCAACAGATAATCGCTCGATTAGGAAAGTTAAAATCGAAAAGCAAGATGAAGAAGCCATTTAGCCGAGCTAAATGGCTTTTCGATCGTCTTTATAGATAGATTGTGAGACAAAGTCCCGACTTTGTCTCACAATCTGACCACATTATCTAACAATGTTCGGAGTTTGTCTGACAATCTCTCCTGCATACAAAAAATGCCGGGCCACTCGCATGTGGTCCGGCATTTTCCTTATCTAAATAAATTCAAAAATCGATCCCAAATCGATTCGTTTTCATCTTGTTCATCCGTTGTGTCTTCAGGTTCTTCGATCTCAATGCTGTCTGTTTGGATCGTGAATTGAACCGATTCAATGTCTTCATTATTTCGCTCAGAGACGAATGATTCAAGGTCAAAATCGTCGTATTCAAAGTCGCTCATCATGCTGTCGATTTCGTTTTGCATTTCCTCTGGTAAATCGCTCGTTTCATCGCGCAACTCACGTGAGCCGTCACGCAAGTCATTCGAACCAGCATAAGTGCTCGCAATGCCTGATTGTAAGTCGTCTACACCGCTATGGACGGACGAGTAGGAATTGGCCAATTCGCCGACGCCATTCGTGTAGTCGACTAAGCCGGCATGAAACTCGCTATATTGGGAGGACAAATCGGCCAGACCGTTTTCAAGCTCTGTTAAACCGCTCGCTGGGTCTGCGCTCGACACGTTTTCCGCCATCGTCTGTAATTGATTAGCCATCTCACTTAATTGTCCACTCGTTTCATTTAACGCAGGCGTCACAGCGCTAAACGCATCGCCAACTTGATTGTACGTTTGTTTCGTCGCTTGTGCCGCTTCATATGTGCTGACGAGTGTGTCGACAACGTCTTGATCCGCGCCACTTTGGTATAAGCCTTGCAATTCTTCTTCACTCAATTGACTATCGGGAATCCGTTTGATCGCATCGTCTAACGCGCCGTATGCATTCTCGTAGTTGCTACGTAAGTCATCTAAGCCCGTTGCAGCTTCCTCTAAACCTGCTGCGATCTCGTTCAGACCAGATGCCATCTCACCTAAATTACCACTAGACGAGTCAGATGAGGCTAACTGTTGATGCATCTCATCAATGCCTGCTTGAATCGATTCAGAGCCGCCGACTAATTCACCAGAGCCGTTATCTAAATCGCGCACACCTTGTAAATAGCTAGAAGACCCATTGCGCAAATCGACGGCGCCATTGTTAAGTTCGCCTAACCCGTTATTAAGCTCGGCAATCCCATCATGCAAATCAGCGACGCCATTCGATAACTGTTCCATATTGTCTGTCATCTCACTCGTGTTCGGTTGATCGACGGACATGGACGCGGGAAGGGCTGATATTTGAAATCCGTCAAACTCAAATGATTCTGCACTCGCTTCAAGTGTTAACGTATCTTCATCGCCAGGCATGACAGTGAACGACACTTGCTGATCTTGCCCAGCACTTGCGACAGTCCCGCCTGGTGCCTCGACTTGACTGAAGACGTCTGAATTCAATGTCGCCGACACTTGAACCATGAAATTGTCCGTAAAAGTCTCATTCGCGCCTTCTCGGTGACTCATATCAACAGTGATAGAGACATCACCTGATTGGCCAACGATATCAGACGGCGCGACCTTATTACCGTCTAACTTATAGGTGACATCAAATGTCCACGGAAGCTGACGATCCGCTAGATCACCGCGATAATAAAACGGATCTTCATTCGCAGGTAGCGTTAATTCCCCATTATTAGTAGAAATCTCACCTGTTGTCGTTAAATTTTCGAGCGATTCGTACTGACCGTAATCGGTAATCGCCCCCGTTTCTGTCACGTTAAATTCATTCACGACATAGAGCCCTTGTTGTTCGCCTAACGCATCGAGTGTCGTATAGACGACTTCATGTTTGTCACTAAATGAACCTTCATTATCAGTTTCGGCAAAGCTGAGCGTGCTAGGGTAAAGCACTAAACTCAACGCCGTTATGCTTGCTATTGTTTTACGAATCATTGTGATACCTCCTTTTTCTTCTTATTTGATACAAATCGGTCGGTCACAAGTAGTAGAGCCGGAAGTAGTAAGACGATGGAAACGAACGCTAATAACGCGCCGCGACCGAGTAATAATCCGACTGAGCCGACGATAGGGTTACTCGATGTGATCCATAAAATATAGCCGACACTGGATAAAATCGCTGCCGATATAAAAATGGAGAAAATTTTACCGTCAACCGTTTGGATCACTGCTTCTTTAGCCGGTAACGATTGGCGTAATCGCGTATAGTTTTCGGTAAATAAAATACCGTAATCGACTGTTGCCGCAAGTTGGACGGTACTGACGATTAAATAGCCGACAAAGACGAGTTCTGAATCCATAAAGTATGGCACAGATAAGTTAAACCAAACCGCCGATTGAATCGTAATGAGTAGAACAACAGGGTAAACCATATTACGGAATGTGACGATCAGGACGACCGCGACCGCGAGTACGGTTAGCCAGTTGACGAGTGTGTTGTCGCGCTCGACAGTCTCTTTAATATCATACAACGTCACGCTTTCGCCGAGTAATTGGGCGTCATCTCCGTAATATTGATCGCCTAATGCACGCACGTCTTGTACGAGCTGGAAGGCTTCCTCACCT
Organism: Alkalibacillus flavidus; assembly: GCF_040545925.1. Lineage (NCBI taxonomy): Bacteria > Bacillati > Bacillota > Bacilli > Caryophanales > Bacillaceae > Alkalibacillus > Alkalibacillus flavidus. The sequence goes on along the minus strand of NZ_JBEPMX010000006.1, from coordinate 9,141 downwards.
TCAGTTGGCGTATCTGTTTGCATCGTGATCCGACTGTAACCGTCTGATAAAAACGTCTCGGTTTGCTCACTCTCTAAGTAAGACGGCGGAATTGTCGGACCGATCGTGTTGACATAGCTTTGTACATTTGTCACATCATCAAGTTGTTCCAAATCATGAACCAGTTCTTCCTCTAATGCGACTTGCCCTCTCGGAACGAGCATAACCATCGGCGTGTTTTGCCCGAATTGTGCTTCGATTTGGTCTTGGTCACTGCCGAGTCGCGATGAGTCAGGTTGTTCGCCAATCCCGTAAATAAACGACGTCTGACCTTGCCCTAAGAAGGCAGGGACGATAAGTAATAACACGAGAATAAGCACAGGCACACGTAGTCTCAACACACGGCGTCCCACATTTCTAAACGCCGGAACGATCGGCTTATGCTCGGTTTTATCAATCCATTTGTAAAACAGTAACGTCAAGGCTGGTAAAAAGACCATCACACTGATGAAACTGAATAAAATGCCTTTGACTAAGTTCACACCGAGGTCGGCACCGATTCCGAAATTCATAAACGTAAGCGCGATAAATCCGAAAAACGTCGTCGAAGCACTCGCCGCAATTGCTGGGAATGATCGTTTTATCGCCAGCCGCATCGCTTCGTACGGCGAGGATGTTTCTTTACGGTAGTCTGAAAAACTGTGTAATAAGAAAATCGCGTAATCGAGCGAGACGGCGAGTTGTAATATCGGTGCGACAGACTGCGTCACGAACGATATTTCACCAATAAATATATTTGAACCTAAGTTGATCAAAACAGAAACGCCAATCGCTGTTAAGAAAAACACGGGTTCAGCCCATGAATTCGTCGACAAGACGAGAATAATAATAATGATGGGTATGAGCAGTGCCGCAGCGTACATCGATTCTTGGCCGGTCATTTTTTGAGACGTCGCTGTATCTGCAGCTTCCCCGTCAAGCGCATTCTCGTCACCGATCAGCTCATAAATCGCATCGGTTGCCTCGACTTCTTGACCTTCTGCAATCGTTACTTGAAACAAGGCAGCCTGGTCGTCGTAATACTGTTCGACAAGGCTGTCATCCGCCATTTCAATCGGCGTTCTTAAATCAATCATGTCGTCGAGCCAATCGACATTGGTCACACCATCGATCGCTTCGAGCTGTTCTTTATACTCTTCTGCCTCAGGTATCGTGACGTCTTCAACCATCACCCGCGCATTGGCAGTCGGTTCGTCGAAAGCCGATTCCATCGTATCTGTCGCTTCCATCGATGGTGCATCATCTGGTAAATAATCCATCATATTGTAGTTGACTGAAACGGCAAATTGCGCAATTGTACTCACGATCGCAACAATAATAAACGCCCAGACAACAAATTTTTTATGGTCTAAAATCCTTTTTGCGAGATCGATATGCCTCATCCCTTTCTTGCACGAAAACTTAATCCACTTTATTATTATATGGACACAGTGTTGGATAATCAATCGACACATTCGTGTGATATGTCAGTTATCCAACATAGCGTTGTGTTAATGTTGGATTTCAACAAAATTGTCACAAAGGTGGAAACGGTATGGGAGATAAATTAGATCGTCGCAAACAATATACCCGTAAAATGTTAAAAGAAAGCATGATCGAGATGTTAAAGGAGGAGCCGATTAATGGGATCACGGTTAAAGCATTGTGCGAAAGCGCTGACATTAACCGATCGACATTTTATACGCATTATGACAATCCACATGATCTACTTTTGAAGATAGAAGACGAGATTATTGCTGATATGAAAGATTATTTAAGTCGATATAGTTTTGACCAAGACGAGGAATCGAAACAAATGACCAAAAAACTACTTGATTATATCGAAGACACGCCTGAAATGTTTCACGTTTTGTTAAACGAAAATGGTGATCCCGCGTTTGAACGGCGAGTTATGAATGTGGCGCACCAATTCGTCATGAATAATACGAACGATTTAGACGAGTCGGTGTCAGATTATTTGAGCACGTATATTATTAGTGGATCGATTCACGTCATTAAAGCGTGGATCGCCGCAGGAAGACCCGAATCGACTGAGGAGATGGCGACTTTAATCCATACGTTTGTAAATGGTGGGCCAGATCGATAAATATTATAAAAGATAGGCTAAATCGTGAGCTGATACGGCGAAATTTTGCGCTGATACGGCGATAAAGCGACAACATACGGCGAAAATTGATGATTTTACGGCGATATTTCCATCATTTACGGCGAAACCACTATGGCGCACCGTAAGCGGACGTTCTCTTGTTTTGTTATCGTTCATATTTGTATTATATTTTTATACAAAATTAATACAAAACCGTTTGAACTAGGTCAAATGGGGTATAGTAGGGTATAGCTATATAATCGAGAGGGGACAGGTCTATGATGACAACAACAGCGATGCCTAAGAATACAAACAATTTAATTTTAAGTACGATTGATCAACATTTAGCGATGATTCAATTTGATACGAATGCGCGAGTCGTAGATGTGAATCCATTATTTCAACAGACGATGCATTTTCAAACGCAAAACGATATGATCGGAAAGCATCACAGCGAATTTTGTTTTGATGAGTTTAGTGAAAGTGTCGAGTACAAGCAGTTTTGGGGGAAATTGTTACGCGGGGAAAGTTTTCAAGACAAAATTAACCGCAAAGATGCTTATGGTCGGTCGATTTGGTTAGAAGCGACGTACATGCCGTTAATCGAAAACGGCCGGGTAACTGGCGTGCTTAAAATCGCAACTGATATTACAAAGCGCCAAGACAATATTCAAACGTTTGTGACAGACCTCGAACAGGCGGCCACCGATTTATCAGAGCGTGCCAATCAGGGTTTATCGAATCAAGAAGCGTTGAACGCAAAAATGGACGAGATTGAAGCAGTGTCTGAACGAAATACTGAAACACTGAGACAGCTTCAAGAACAAGCGAAAGAAATCGGCAGTGTCGTGAAGACGATTAAAAATATCGCGTCACAAACGAATTTACTGTCATTAAATGCATCGATTGAAGCGGCTCGAGCAGGCGAACATGGAAAGGGATTTGCCGTCGTGGCAGATGAAGTTCGTAAACTATCGACGAAAGTGGAAAGCTCGATCACCGATGTTAACGAAAATGTCACACGAATCACGACCGAGATTGATAATATCACACATGGTGTGACGGACATTCAAAACGCGCTTCAGGACAGTACAAATACGATTCATGAAGCAACAGACGATTATAAAATGGTGACGACAACATCAGATCATTTATCAGGCAAAGCACATGAGTTGAAATCAATTATTTAATAGAAAATATAGAAAGATAATTTTTCGTCACACGAAAAAACTCACATTATGTTAAAATGTCCTTTGGTTTCATTGAAGGAGGACACGACAAATTGTTTAAAGTTATACAATGGTTTATCTTTTTACTGGCCAATGCGGTGGCAATTCCGATCGTGATTGGCTCGATTTTTGATATGCAAACAGCTGACGTGATGCAGCTGATGCAACGAACGTTTTTCATCGTAGGGATCGCGGGTTACCTACAAGGACTAATTGGACACAAATTGCCAATTGTTGATGGCCCGGCCGGCTTGTGGGTATCGACGTTTTCTGTTTTTGCGATTAGTATCGGAACAGCAGGTGAACAAGGCGTAGAAGCGCTTCGTTTACTAGAAGCAGCGATGATTTTGACTGGTGTTTTCTTGATGATGTTCGGTTTATTTAAAGTCTCCGGCAATATCATTGGCTTATTCACACCACTTGTCACGGGCGTCTTTTTAACATTATTAACGTTTCAACTGAGTGGAACGTTTTTAGAAGGTATGCTCGGGTTAGGCAGTGATGTGACGCAAGTTGATACGGGTCAATTCACCGTTGCGATGATCACATTTAGTACGGTGTTGATTTTGTCGATCTTCTTTAGTGGATGGATGAAAAGTTATGCTGTCTTAATCGGGATTTCCGTTGGCTGGCTCGTATTTGTGTTAAGCTTTGGCGCGAAGGACCTGGCAGTTGGCGACGCGCCTGTCGTGCAAGCGCCAGAAATGTTTGCCTGGGGCGCACCAATTTTTGACTGGAGCGTCGTGCCCATCGCTTTGTTAACAGCTTTTATCCTATTATCAAATATTGTTGCTGCGCTTGCCGCCACATCGAATGTGATTGATGGCGAGGTGAATTTTAGCCAAACCCAAATGAACCGAGGTAGTTTCACACTGGGGCTTAATCATGGCATTTCTGGTTTGTTTTCAGGGGTCGCGGTTGTCCCACTCGCTTCAACGGCTGGCTTCATTCAACTGACCGGGCAAACGAAAAAAGCGCCGTTCATGTGGGCATCAGCCCTTCTCGCGATCGTTTCATTTTTCCCAATCGTGATTTCATTTTTAGCGATGATCCCGTCACCTGTTGCAAACGCGGCCTTGCTGGCGACATTCGTTCAATTAATGGGGCTCGGCTTACGCAATCTATTTGCCGAACCCTTGCACGAACGCCGTATGACGATTATCACCGTGTCGATGCTACTCGGTGGTGGACTCATGTTCATCCCACCGGAAAGTTTCTCGCATCTACCAGAAACGGTGAAACAAGTCGTCAGTAATGGCTTACTCGTCGGTACGATTATTGCCGTTATTTTAGAAAAGGTATGGAAAACAAAAAATAACTAACGATAAGCGCTGTCAATTTTATGTTGGCAGCGTTAAATTTTTAAATGATAAGGGTTCTTATCAACTTTTATCGGCGAAAATTAATGGGGATACGGCGAAATTAAGCGATGATACGGCGAAATTTTAACATTATTCGGCGAGTTTGCGATATGATACGGCGAAATCGACTCGTTATACGGCGAAACAGTGAAATCGTTGTAAACAACCCTATCCATAACGAGACAAAATGTTAGTTTTTCGGCAAAAATCGCGTCAAAAAGGTTTAAATTTAAAGTTTTTCGAGTTATGATTTAACTAAAGACGATCGGAGTGAACAATTGTGTCAAAGCCAATCATTGCGATACCAATTATACTTATCACGATACTAATCGGATGTTCCAATCAAGAATATGAAGTTGATGTGATCGTTCAGCCTGACGATGCCGCGGAAATTGCGGGTGCTGGTATTTATGCTTCAGACAATGAAGCGGTCGTGACGGTACAACCGAATGACGGGTATGAATTTGTCGAGTGGACTCAAGACGGTGAATCGGTTAGTACAGAATCAGAATACCGTTTTGAAGTGAGCTCAGATGTTCAACTGCAAGCTGTTTTAAATAAAACCACAACTAATGTGACACGGGAACAAACGATAACTCCAAGTATGTCATTGCCGCTTGAATCGTTAGAAACGGTTCAGTTTGAACAAGAAGGTGTGAGTATTAATAAATCAGAACTCGCATCAAATTTAGATGGTGTTTGGGAAACGATTGGTGGCAAAAATCTTTGGGGCGAGGAATATGATGAGGTAACGGAAAATCATCCGGACCTTAATAACTTATCGATTCGCCATGAAGGATTGTCGCCAGACGAAACTAAATTAGCGTTTACGTTGTATAATGCACAAGGAGCGTTTCCGTATAGTGTTGTTGGGTATATGGACTTAGAAACGGATGAAATTTATTTCACGAATGCCACACAACAAGTCACATCCCCACGTGATGGTGTCGTATGGTCGTCTGATGGCTCGCATATTGTTTACACAACAGTCAATGAATCACCGACGAGACAGCAAGCCTTTATCGACTCTGTAGAAGACCAAGAGAATGTCGTAACCGCTGATTTTACAGCAATTAGCGAGGCGGAATTACTTGATGTTAGTCGTATGGAGTGGATGGATGACAATCAATCGGTGCAATTTGAAGTCATTGGACAAGTCGGTAATCGCATCGAAACAACCTTGTCAATCGAGACAGGTGAATTTGAATAATATGGAGACGAACGACCTTCTATAGGAGGGTCGTTTTTCTTTTGTTAAAAAGCTTTTCGACGGGCATTGTGACCGTTTTAAAACTATATAGAAAAAAGTTTCGGATTTTTCGCATCAAAATGGTTGCTTATATGCGCGATGCGTTGTAAGATGAAAACGCTCGCACTAATACAATCTAATACACATCTTAGTAGTTTAACCTGTACCGACAGAAAAAGAAGAGGGAGGGTTTAACGATGAGAATGAATCACGTTATTGCCTACATCATGGTAACTTTAGGGGCAGTTTTTTGGGGCCTCACAGGGTTATTCGTGCAAAATTTGTACGCCACAGGTTTCACACCTTGGCAAGTCGTCACACTACGCTTGACGTTTTCCAGCTTGATTCTTCTAGCGATGCTAGCCCTTCTAGCACGCAGTTACCTTAAGATCCGACTTAAGGACATTCCGTATTTCATTGCACTCGGCGTTTTTAGTATTTCACTTTTCAATTGGTTTTACTTCCAAGTTATCGACTTAGCAACACTCGCAGTCGCGGTCGTCTTCGTTTACACATCACCTGTGTTCGCCGCGATTATTGCCAAAACACTTTTCAACGAACCACTAACCAAACCAAAACTCGCAGCTATTATGCTCACCATTTTAGGCAGTGCCTTTGCGATCGAATTTTTACCATTAGGAGAATTCGCCTTAACGATCCAGACAATTCTCTTCGGCTTACTCGCAGGTTTCTTCTGTTCGACGTATAGCTTACTCGGTAAAAATGTTAGTCGCTGGTACCACCCATTTACAATTACATTTTATGCGATGGCCAGTGGCGCTGTATTCTTAATTCCGACAAGTGGGATCTGGAATAATGCTAATGCCTTCACGGATGGAAGTGTATGGCTTAATATTTTAGGCATTGTCGCGATCTCGACCATTGCGGCTTACCTGTTGTACACGATGGGACTGTCTTATATTGAGTCGAGCAAAGCTGCCATACTATCATCCGTCGAAATCATTATCGCCGTCATGGTCAGTGTCGTCGTTTTTAACGAAACACTCACTGGCTATCAATTACTCGGCTTTGTGTTATTGTTTGCTTCACTCTTTTTAACCGTATTCAAGTTCAAAAAAGTGAAGAAATTCAAATTCCGCAGTATGCGCCAAGACCAAAAATGGCCAACAGATCCACAAATGACCGAAGAGCCCTCAAGCTGATGTGAGGGCTTTTTTTTATTTGCGTTTGACCTGCACGCAACTTATTCGATAAATGCGCCTAGTTTTGAGATAAGTACGCGTATTTATCTCAAAACTGAGCCTATTTATTTAAAAACTAACACGCGCACGCTCACTTATTTCAAAAATCCCCCGATTTATTTAATAACTCCGCCCATTTATTTCAAAAAAGAAAGGTTCGCCGCGGCGAACCTTCCGTATCTTATGGCGATTGTTTCGAATGTGTCTGTTCTAACCCGAATTCAATGAGCGCGATCACAATCGCCAACAACATCATCGCTTGCGAACTTAACAAGACGCTACTGACCCAAACATTCATCACAAACAAACTCACCCAATTCGACAGCGTGTCTAGCATTATTTTCACTAAAATTGACACCGCACGACCGCTTACTTGGCCTGCCAAAATATCGGCCAACGGATTCACCAACACATCCAACACAGCCCCAATAAGAAAAAAGCCACCCGCAAACAAAGCAAGCCTCCACACTGACTCATACTGGACGCCGAGCAACTCAAACGCCCCAGCCATCGCTAAAAAGTAAACCGCTACAATGGCGCTTAATATAACAATCACAAGTAGACTCAGACCTACCCAAGCCCCGACTTTCGGTGAACGACTCTTTTCCACACGACTCAACTCCCTATCTTATGTAAAACGTTAATCTTTCGGAGCATGAAAAAACTTAACAACCAAAACGACCAATCCAATCACAGCAGCCAAGGCAACATAAGTTACTGGAAAACGAAACGCGATTAACATCTCATCGACCAAATAGATATCACTGCAATACTCGACCGATTCAGGCGTAAATATAAACGACGACCGACAATCCTCAATTGGCAAAATCGCTAACTGATTCACTTGAAATATCGCATAAAAACCAGCCACCACCGTGATGAAGAGTAAGACGATCGCGCTGATTAACCCAAGTGCTTTGTTTAATATAATCACTCCTGAGAATTCGTTATGTTTAGTTTAGCATAATGGGGTGGTAGCTTGGGGGAATGGGCGTCATAAAAGTTAAAATATCTATCCATTTAATTTTGATGAAAAATTCTGTAAAATGAAGTTAGATAATAAATTAGTTGAATAAGGACAGGTGACTGTAAATGGCTAAGTATTATTTCCATGATAAAGACTACCGCAAGACAATATATGATGTGATAACTAATTGGAAACAAAATTGCTTATTAAATGATGGGTCATTGATTTGGGAAGGAGAAGCGATTTGGACGCAAGATAATATACGTCGGTTTGATACGATCTTTGTTAACAGTCCTGATGATTCTAGTGATACATTTGATGGTAAATTAGAAAAGCAGTTAGACGGTGAAGTAGAATCTGTATATAAATTTGTGATTGAATTAATGTATATATATTACATATTTCCTTCTAATAGCTCGAATACGTTTGAAACTAAAATAGGTAAACTTGAGAAAATTGCCCATTGGGGTGGGATTCAACTAAATCGAGAAAATAAAGTGTTTAATGCATTAGATGGTGGTCTTGGTTCGCCTGGTTCAGGGTATAACTCACACAGATATCATGAAATTTCTTTCCTTAACTCGATTGTGAAACAATTAAAGGATCAGCCTATTGAGGAACGGGAAAATATTCTGAATCAACCATGGGAATTAAAGCAGTTTGTAGATGATATTCGTCAAACGTTTGGCAAAAAACTTCAAACGCAACATATTATTCTTCATTTACTACAGCCAGCTTATTTCGAACGAATAGTGAGTTGGGGGCATAAACAAAAAGTGAAAAATACGTTTGGATATATTGTACAAGATTCTAATTCTCATGATATGGACTATCAATTGCTACAGATACGTGAAAAATTAGAAGAACAATATGGTAAAGATATCGATTTCTATGACCATAATGATATAAGAAAGAGAGTGTAAAATATTTTGTGTAAATAGAATATGACCACGTGATGGTATAGAAAAAGGAAGACCCTTTCTGTAGAATAAAGTTAGCACACAACAT